>NZ_JANMWY010000039.1:0-6451 GCF_031380695.1 Sphingomonas sp.
CGGCCATCAGCGGGATGACGCTGTCGACGTGGGGATAGGGATAGACATAGTGGAGCCTCACCCAGGCACCCAATTCGCCCAGTTCGCGGGCGAGATCGGTCATGTGCGCGCGCACCTCGCCGCCCTTCCACGGGCGGACGCCATGCTTGAGGTCGAGGCCGTAGGCGCTGGTGTCCTGGCTGATGACGAGCAGCTCTCGCGTGCCGGCGGCGATCAGCTTCTCGGCCTCGCGCAGGATGGCGTGGGGCGGGCGGCTGACGAGGTCGCCACGGATCGAGGGAATGATGCAGAAGGCGCAGCGATGGTTGCAGCCCTCGGAGATTTTCACATAGCTGTAGTGGCGCGGGGTGAGCTTGAGGTCGGGGCCGAGGTCCGCCTGCGGCACCAGATCGAGATAGGCGTGGGGAATCGGCGGGGCGGCGGCGTGGACGGCGGCGACCACCTCGTCATATTGCTGCGGCCCGGTGATCGCGAGGACGCGCGGGAAGCGGGCGCGGATGACGTCGGCTTCCTTGCCCATGCAGCCGGTGACGACGACCCGTACATTCTCTGCGAATCCCTCGCCGATCGCTTCGATCGATACCTCCTTGGCGCTATCGAGGAAGCCGCAGGTGTTGACCAGCACGACGTCGGCGCCGGCATAGTCGGGCGACATCTGATAGCCGTCGGCGCGCAATTTCGTGAGGATGCGCTCGCTGTCGACCAATGCCTTGGGACAGCCGAGCGAAACCATGCCGACGCGCGGCGGGGTGGGGAGGGTGGTGGCCATGGGAAGGCGCGGCCCATAGCGCGGTTCAGGCGCGAAAGCGAGGCGTCAGATCTTCGCCGCCGCGAAGATCGGGCCGTGCTTGCCCGACCGGACCAGAATGGCGCGGGGCTGGACGTATTCACGAAAGCCGATGCGCGGGGAGGCTAATCTTGCTACCGCCGACGATGTTGGGGGCGGCCGGGGGGGCAAATGATGGCTATTGCATTGGTCTTGGCGGGCGTGGCGTGCATTATCGCTGCGATCGTCGGCGGGGGCGTCAAGCTGCGCGACGTGGAATTTCCGACAGTCCAGTCGCTGTGGCGGCAATTGATGCTCGGCGGCTTCGGGCTGCTGCTCTCCCTGGCGGGCGCGGTGGTGGCGTCGGAGGACCCGCCGGAGTCCACAGCTGATATCGTAAACACGGAGACGCTGGCTGCCGACCCGGCCAACGGCACGGAGCCGTCAAACGAGGCGGTCGATCCGAATGCGGTCGATCCCAACGCAGCCGCTGGCGAGGCGAGTGATCCCAATGCGACGGCGACCGAAACCGAAACGTCGGCGAGCGAAAACAGCGGCGGCTGAGTCGATCAAGCGGCTGGCCTTGCCGTCACCGGATAGCTATGCCTCGCGCGATCGTCTTCACGTCGGAATCATTTACCAATGCGTATCACCATGATCGGCACGGGCTATGTCGGTCTCGTTTCGGGCGCCTGCCTGGCGGATTTCGGGCATGACGTGACCTGCGTCGACAAGGATGCGCGCAAGATCGAGCTGATCCACGGCGGCACGATGCCGATCTGGGAGCCTGGGCTGGAGGCGCTGGTCAAGTCGAACATGGCGCGCGGGCGGCTGACGTTCACGACCGACCTGGCCGAGGGGGCCGCCGAGGCGGATGCGGTGTTCATCGCGGTGGGGACACCGGCGCGGCGCGGCGACGGGCATGCCGATCTGACCTATGTCTATGCCGCCGTGCGCGAGCTGGCCGGGGCGCTTAAGGGCCCGGTGGTGGTCGTGACCAAGTCGACCGTGCCGGTCGGCACCGGCGACGAGATTGCCCGTATTCTGAAGGAGGAGGGGGCGCCCGAGGGTACTAGCGTCGCGTCCAACCCTGAATTCCTGCGCGAGGGCGCGGCCATTCGCGACTTCAAGATTCCCGACCGCATCGTCGTTGGCGCCGAGGACCAGCGCTCGCGCGACGTGATGGCCGAGATTTACCGGCCGTTGTTCCTCAACCAGGCACCGCTGCTGTTCACCGGGCGGCGCACGGCCGAACTGACTAAGTACGCCGCCAACGCCTTCCTGGCGATGAAGATCAGCTTCATCAACGAGATCGCCGATTTGTGCGAAGCGGTCGGGGCGGATGTGCAGGATGTCGCGCGCGGGATCGGACTCGATAATCGGATCGGGTCGAAGTTCCTTCACGCCGGGCCGGGCTATGGCGGGAGCTGTTTCCCCAAGGACACGCTGGCGCTGCTCAAGACCGCCGAGGACTATGGCGTGCGGCAACGGATTGTCAGCACGGTCGTCGAGGTCAATGACGCGCGCAAGGCGCAGATGGCCGAGCGCGTGCGCGACGCGCTGGGCGGGAGCCTGGACGGTAAGCGCGTCGGGCTGCTGGGGCTGACGTTCAAGCCGAATACCGACGACATGCGCGACAGCCCGTCGATCCCCCTGGCGCAGGCGCTGATGGCGGGCGGCGCGGTGGTGGCGGCGTTCGACCCGGTCGGGCGTGAGCAGGCCGAGCCGCTGCTGCCCGGGGTGCAATTCGCAGCCAATGCCTACGCGGCGGCGGAGGGTGCCGATGCACTGGTCATCGTGACGGAGTGGGACGAATTTCGCGCGCTCGACCTTGGCCGGATGGCCAAGGGTATGCGCGGCAATGCGCTGATCGACCTGCGCAACATCTATGACCGCGAGACGGTCGAGCGGGCGGGCCTGACCTATCGCGGGGTTGGGCGCGGCACGCGCTAGGATGATCGCCGGGGGGCCGCACATCGTCGTCGTCGGACTGGGCTACGTCGGACTGCCGCTGGCGGTGGCGCTGGCGCGGCATTTTCCGACCATCGGGCTGGATATCGATGCGGGGCGAATTGCGGAGCTAACGTCCGGCCATGATCGCACGCGGGAGGTCGCGCCGAACTTGCTGGCCGCGAGCCTTCTTCGGCTGACCGCGGAGGCCATCGATTGTGCCGGGGCGGACCTGTATATCGTAACCGTGCCGACGCCGGTCGATGCGGATAATCAGCCCGACCTTGGCGCCGTGATCGCCGCGTCGCGGACGGTGGCGGGGCTGATCGACCCGGCGAAGCGACCGACGGTGGTGTTCGAAAGCACCGTCTATCCAGGCGTGACCGAGCAATTGTGCGGCGGCGAGATCGAGCAGGCGGGCAGCCTGAGGCGCGGTCGCGATTTCCGGCTGGGCTACAGCCCCGAGCGGATCAACCCGGGTGACCGCGAGCATAGCGTCGAGCGGATCACCAAGGTCATCGCCGGCGAAGATGACGAGGTCGTCGAGCAACTCGCCGCCGTTTATGGCGCGGTGACGAGTGGCGGGGTCTATCGCGCGGCGTCGATCAAGGCCGCCGAGGGCGCCAAGGTAATCGAAAACGCCCAGCGCGACATCAACATCGCCTTCATGAACGAAGTCGCCCAGATCATGGCGAAGATCGACGTGTCGGTGTGGGATGTGCTGGCGGCGGCACGGACGAAATGGAATTTTCTGCCGTTCGATCCGGGGCTGGTCGGGGGGCACTGCATCGGCGTCGATCCTTATTATCTGAGCCACCTGGCGCAGCGGCTGGGGCATGAGCCGCACGTCATCCTGGCCGGGCGCGGGACCAACGACAGAATGGGCGCGTGGATCGCCGACCGGCTGCACGAACGGCGCGGCGGGCAGGCCGGATCGGTGCTGGTGCTGGGGCTGACCTTCAAGGAAAATGTGCCCGATTTGCGCAATAGCCGGACGATCGACGTGATCCGGCGGCTGGAGGCGTTGGGGCACCGAGTGAGCGTGGCCGATCCGCTGGCCGATGCGGACGAGGCGCAGCGCGACTATGGCTTCGCGTTGACGGCGGTCGGCCCAGCGCGGTACGATCTGGTGCTCGGTGCTGTGGGGCACAAGGAATATCGCGACATGGATGCACGGCATCTGGCGGCGCTGCTGACCGAAGGCGGGACGCTGGCGGACGTGAAGGGCATTTGGCGATCGCTCGACCTGCCCGGCGTCGATCGCTGGAGCTTGTAGGTGCTTCACTCCACGCCCGTCCGGTCGATCCAGCGGCGATCGCCCATGACGCGGCGGCGAGTGCAATTGCTCGGCGCGCTGCTCGTCAGCGCGTTCCTCCCCTATTTCATCCGGCTGGCGCTGACGCCGGGGAGCGCGGGCGATCCGCCGGCGCTCAACACCTTTGGCGGCAATGCGGTGGCGGTGTTCATCGCCTTCTGGGTGCGGCTCTCGGTCGAGCCCTTCCCGGGGGTGCGGTCGAGTTCGCTGAACCTGCCGGTCGCGTCGGCCAGCCATGCGCTGGTGGTGGTCGCGATCGTCCTGTTGCGCCTGCCCTATGACCGCAGCTTCCTGCTGGCAGGATATATCGTTCACCTGCTGTGGCTCTACGCCATTTATTTCTTCGCCCAGCGGCGCGACGATCTGGCGATCGCGATCGTGCCGTTCGGCGACCATCGCGGGCTGACCGACATCGAGACGATCGACTGGCGCGTGATGCAGCGACCGTCATTCGACGAGCTCGACGGGTGCGAGGCGATCGTCGCCGATTTCGGGGCCGACATGCCGGCCGAATGGGAGGCGTTCCTGGCCGATGCAGCGGTCGACGGGCGGGTGGTCTATCAGGTCAAGCAATTGTTCGAATCGCTGACCGGGCGGGTCGAGATCGAGCATATCAGCGAGAATGGGTTCGGCAGCCTGATGCCGGCGCGGGGCTATTTCCACTTCAAGGAAATGCTCGATTTGTCCGTGGCGGTGGTGGCACTGCCGGTGGTGGTGCCGGTCATTGCGGTGGTCGCGCTGGCTATCCTGGTTGAGGGCAAGGGGCCGGTGTTCTTCCGCCAGGACCGGGTCGGCCACGGCGGGCGCATGTTCCGCGTTATGAAGTTCCGCACGATGCAGCATTTTGACGAGGACGCGCCGCCGGGCGACCGTGAGCGAGCGATCACGCTGATTGCCGACGTTCGGATTACGCCGCTCGGCCGGATCCTGCGTCACGCCCGCATCGACGAACTGCCGCAGCTGTGGAACATCCTGCGCGGCGAGATGAGCTGGATCGGCCCCCGGCCCGAAGCCGAGGAACTCTCAAGCTGGTATACCGATGAAATTCCATTCTATCGCTACCGCCATGTGGTGAAGCCGGGGATATCGGGCTGGGCACAGGTCAATCAGGGTCATGTCGCCGACGTCGACGAGGTCCACCGCAAGCTGCACTATGATTTCTACTACATCAAATATTTCTCGCCGTGGCTGGACTTGCTGATCCTATTCCGGACGGTGAAGACGATGCTGACGGGGTTTGGCGCGCGGTAGAGGCGGCAGATAATGGCGCGATTGATGGGAGTCGACGTAATGATGCGAACTTGTTGATCGCTGCCATGGGCATTCTTGCTGCCCCAGCCACGGTCGCGACGTCCCGGTCAATCGAATCGGAAATTCGCCGAGTGGAGGCGCGGCAAGAGGCGACGTGGAACGCGCATGACAGCGTCGCCTACGCCGCGCTGTTCGCCGCAGATGCGGACGTAGTCAACTTGCTCGGCTGGCACTGAAAGGGCCGGGCGGAGCTGCGCGACAAGCTGCGCCGCGCCTTCGCAACGGTGTTCAGCCGGAGCATGCTGCATGTCGAGGCGGTGAGGGAGCGGTTCGTCGCGCCGCGCGTTGTGGTGGCGCATGTCGGTTGGACGATGACCGGGGCGCTCAGTCCCGACGGATCGGGCGGCAATGTGCCACAGCGCGGAATCCAGACGCAGGTGCTGACGCGCGGGGCGGGCGGGTGGATGATCGTCGCGTTCCAGAACACCAATTCGGTGCCGGAACGGGTGTTTGAAACACTAGGCGCACCTCCCAAATAATTAGGCGTCAATCGCCCCCTCTTCGACTGACGCCGCGCTGGCCTGGATGAAGTTGAAGCGATGTTCGGGGTTCTTGCCCATGAGGCGCTCGACCAGGTCCTTGACCGGTTGGCGGTCCTGGTACTCGGCGGGCAGGGTGATGCGAATGAGGGACCGGCTGGCCGGGTCCATCGTCGTCTCCTTGAGCTGGTTGGGGTTCATTTCCCCGAGCCCCTTGAAGCGGCCGACATCGACCTTCTTGCCCTTGAACTCCTTGGCCTCGATCTCCTCGCGGTGGGCGTCGTCGCGGGCGTAGAGCGACTTGGCGCCGACGGTCAGGCGATAGAGCGGCGGCTGGGCGAGGAAGAGGTGGCCGCGGCGGACGAGCTCGGGCATTTCCTGAAAGAAGAAGGTCATCAGCAGGGTGGCGATGTGGGCGCCGTCGACGTCGGCGTCGGTCATGATGATGATTCGCTCGTAGCGTAGCGCATCCTCGTCGAAGCGGTCGCGGATACCGCAGCCGAGCGCGAGCTGGAGGTCGGCGATCTCGCCATTGGCGCGGATCTTGTCGGCGGTGGCGCTGGCGACGTTGAGGATCTTGCCGCGGATGGGGAGGATCGCCTGGGTCTTGCGGTTGCGCGCCTGCTTGGC
>NZ_JANMWY010000040.1:0-7576 GCF_031380695.1 Sphingomonas sp.
CATTCCCGCCTGGATTTCCAGCGCCTCCTTCGGCGTGAAGAAAGGGTCGAACAATATCTCCTGGGGCACGATGCCGATCGACCGTTTGGCGTTGCGCGGATGGTCGTCGATGTCGAACCCCCACACGGTCGCCGTGCCGCCGGTCTTGACGACCAGCCCGGCGAGGATGTTGATCAGCGTCGACTTGCCCGCGCCGTTGGGGCCGAGCAGCCCGAAGATCTGCCCGCGCGGCACGTCGAACGTGACATCGTCCAGCGCGCGCTTGCCGCCGGCATAGGTTTTCGACAGCAACTTGATGCGGATGGCGGCTTCGGTCATGCCGGTCGACATAGCGGCGCGCGCCGGACGGCGAAAGCGGCGATGGTGAAGCCGCCGTTAACCATGAGCGAAAGTCTCTCCTTGACGTTAACCCTGTAGCGCGCGTTGATGGTTCGATCGTCGCTGTATCCCTGCGTCCTCCTGAGCGCCCTGTTCGCGTCGTCCGCGGCGTCCACGGTGCCGATTGCCGCAAACCCGTCGGCGACGGCAAATGCGCTAATCGTGTTTCCGCTCAGCCTGACCAAGCTGCAGGACCTCGATTTCGGCCAAATGACGGTGACGAACGCCGGCACCGTCGTGATCGATCCCAACGCCAACACGATCAGCAAGACCGGTGGCGTGCTGCTGGTCGGCACTGGCTGGCATGCAGCGCAATTCGTCGGCTCGTCCGCCGGCCAGTCGGCGGTGGTCAATATCAAGCTGCCGAATCAGCTGACCACCCTCACTCGCCAAGGCGGAACGGAGACGATGACGCTTTCAAACCTGACGTTGGAGGGGCAAGCCAAGCGCACCATCGCAGCGGCGGAGAGCTTCACCTTCCGCGTCGGTGGCACCCTCAACGTGGCGGCCAACCAGGTCGAAGGCATTTATACTGGCACGTTCAACGTCGACATCCAATATCCCTGACGCTCGCCACGCATTGAAGCCGCGCCCCGCCGTCGCTACGTGAGGAGCATGCAACCGCCACCCGAAACCGTCCGCACCAAATCCACCCGCGTCGCCTGCGACGGATCGGGCGCCGTGCCCGCCGCGCTCGGCCATCCGCGCGTCTATCTTCATATCGAGGATGAGCTCGGCTTCGTCGAATGCGGCTATTGCGACCGCCGTTTCGTGCTCGAGGGCGGCCCGGCCGATACGGACGCCAAGTGAAGGCGCCTGATCCGCGCGGCTTTCTTTATCGCGAGGGCGCGCTCGATCCCGACGATGCGCGCCGCCTCGCCGCCCGCCACCTCGCCGCCCATGACGACGGCGAACTCTATCTACAATATGGCATCTCGGAAGCGTTCGGGTTCGACGACGGCCGGCTGAAGACCGCCGATTATCACAGTGCCTCGGGCTTCGGCCTGCGCGGCGTGACCGGAGAAATGACCGCGTTCAGCCACGCCAACGAGATCAGCGTGGCCGCGATCGACCGCGCCGCCGCGACCCTGTCGCTGCTCGACCCGGCCAAGGGACCGCCTTCCGCGCCGCCGCCGCGCACCAACCAGGCGATGTATGCCGCTGCCGATCCGCTCGCGCTCGTCCCGTTCGCGAAGAAGGTCGCGCGATGCCAGGAGATCGACGCCGCCGCCCGCGCTCGCGATCCCCGCGTGGCGCAGGTCAGCGTGTCGCTGTCGGGCAGCTGGAACGTGGTCGAGATCGTCCGCGCCGACGGCTTCGTCGCGACCGACGTCCGCCCGCTGGTCCGCCTCAACGTGTCGATCGTCGCCAAGGATGGCGACCGGCGCGAGACCGGCAGCTTCGGCATGGGCGGGCGCTATCTCTACGATCGACTGTTCGAACCGGCGACGTGGCACCGCGCGATCGACGAGGCGCTGGCGCAGGCGCTGACCAACCTCCGCTCGGTCGCCGCACCCGCAGGAGAGATGCAGGTCGTGCTCGGTCCCGGCTGGCCCGGCATATTGCTCCACGAAGCGATCGGCCACGGACTGGAGGGCGACTTCAACCGCAAGAAGACCAGCGCCTTCTCCGGCCGCCTGGGTGAACGGGTCGGCGCGCCCGGCGTCACCGTCATCGACGAAGGCGCGATCGGCGAGCGGCGCGGATCGCTGACGATCGACGACGAAGGCACGCCAACCAGCCGCACCGTGCTGATCGAGGACGGCATTTTGAAGGGCTATCTCCAGGACCGGCTCAACGCCCGGCTGATGGGGATGGAGCCGACCGGCAACGGCCGGCGGGAGAGCTTCGCCCACCCGCCGATGCCGCGCATGACCAACACCTTCATGCTCGGCGGGCAGGACGACCCGGCGGAACTGATCACGCGGGTCAAGAACGGCATCTACGCCACCAGCTTCGGCGGCGGTCAGGTCGACATCACCTCGGGCAAGTTCGTGTTCAGTTGCACCGAGGCGTTCAAGATCGAGAATGGTAAGATCGGCGCTCCGGTCAAGGGCGCGACGTTGATCGGTGACGGACCGAGCGTGCTCACCCGGGTCAAGGGCATCGGCAACGACATGGCGCTCGACGAGGGCATCGGCGTCTGCGGCAAGGGCGGCCAGTCGGTCCCGGCGGGCGTGGGGCAGCCGACGCTGCTGATCGATGGGTTGACGGTAGGCGGCACCGGCTAGAGCAGGTGCGCGACTGGCGCCAAACTAAATCCAGCTGCCTCGGCGCAGCGCTCCAATTCCTCCCGCGCAACCCCGTCCTCGGACCTGGCCACCGCCCACGCCAGCGTCGACCGGTTGCCTGAACGGCAATAGGCCAGCACCTTGCCATCGCCCGCCGCCGTCATTGCCGACCGCATCGCCTCGACGTCGCTCGGCCCCATCCCGCGCGCGATCGGGACGTGGCGGTAGGCGATGTCGCATGCCTTGGCGGCCGTTTCCATCTCGGCGCTGGTCGGCTGATCGGGGTCCTCATGGTCGGGGCGGTTGTTGATGATCAGCGTCACCCCCTGCGCCGCCAGATCAGGCAGGGCGGCGGGATCGATCTGGCCCGAGACCATCGTCTTGTCGTCAAGCTGGCGTGGCATGGTGACCCTCCTGTGCTGCGTGGAGCGCGGCCAGCAGCGGCTCACCATAGCGCGCCAGCTTGGTTTCGCCCACGCCTTCAATTCGGCCCAGCTCCGCCAGGCTCGACGGTCGGGCGAACACCACCGCGCGCAGCGTCGAATCGTGGAAAATGACATAGGGCGGAATGCCCGCTTCCTTGGCCGTGTCGCGTCGCCACGCCCGCAGCGCCTCGAACAGCGGATCGACCGGGCCGGTGGGCGCGCGATCGCTCCGCGCCTTGCGAACCTTAGCGGGCGGAATGGCGATGATCACCGACTGCTCGCCCTTCAGCACTGGCTTCGCCCCCGGGCCGAACGACAGCCCGCCATAATCGTCCGCCCGCAACGCATCGCGCGCCAGCAGGGCGCGCGCGATCGGGCGCAGGAGCGCCACTTCCTCGGCATTGGCAATGCCGAACACCGATAGCTGGTGATGCCCGAACTGGCGTACCTTCTCGCTGTCGTTGCCGCCCAGCACCGCCGCCAGATGGGCCACGCCAAAGCGCATCTCCGTCCTGAACACCGCCGACAGCAGTTTGCGCGCGACCTCGGTAACGTCGATCGTCGCGGGCGGGTCGAGGCAATTGTCGCAATTGCCGCATTGCTCGGGGGGCTCCTCGCCGAAATGGCGCAGCAGAATCGCCCGGCGACAGGTCGCGGCCTCGACGAACGCCGCCAGCACATTGAGCCGCTCGCGCTCGCCCGGCCGCCGCGCCTCCTCGACCTCGCTCTCGATCCGCCGCCGTGCGGTGGCGAAATCGTCGGCACCCCAGAACAGCCAGGCCTCGGCCGGGTCGCCATCGCGCCCGGCGCGGCCGGTTTCCTGATAATACGCCTCGATCGACTTGGGGATGCCGGCATGGGCGACGAAGCGCACGTCGGGCTTGTCGATGCCCATGCCGAACGCGACCGTCGCCGCCATCACCATCTCTTCCGACGCGACGAACGCCGACTGGTTGCGGGCACGCACCGGCGGCTCCAGCCCGGCGTGATAGGCGAGCGCGCTGCGCCCGGTGGCAGCCAGCTGCTCGGCGATCTTCTCGGTACCGTTGCGGCTCGTCGCATAGATGATGCCCGGCCCCGGCTGGACGGCGACCAGCGCCTTCAATTGCTCGCCGACCCCGTCGCGCGGCCGGACGTGATAGCGGATGTTGGGCCGGTCGAACCCGGCGATGATCAGCCCTGCGTCGGGGATGCCGAGCTGCTGCAATATGTCGGCCCGAGTGCGGGCATCTGCGGTTGCGGTCAGCGCCAGCCGCGGAACGTCCCGAAACTGGTCGAGCAACGGCCGCAGCAGGCGATAGTCGGGGCGGAAATCATGGCCCCACTCGCTGACGCAATGCGCCTCGTCGATCGCGAACAGCGCCAGTGGCACCTCGCCCAGCAACCGCGCGAACGCTTCGCCCGACGCCCGCTCCGGTGCCGCATAAAGCAGGTCGAGTTGCCCATCCCGCAGTGCCTCGCGGATCGCGCCGGGATCATTGCTAACTGACGTCAAGGCAGCGGCGCGCAGGCCATGCGCTTCGGCCGACCTGATCTGGTCATGCATCAACGCGATCAGCGGCGAGATGACGATCGCCGTCCCCGCCCGCGCCACTGCCGGCACCTGGTAACATAGCGACTTGCCCGCCCCGGTCGGCATGACGGCGAGGCTATGCTGCCCGGCCATCACCCGGCCAATCACCGCCTCCTGCACCCCGCGGAAAGCGGCATGGCCGAAGACGCTGTCGAGGATTTCAACTGGGCTGGCTGTCACTTTGCCTCGGCGTTCATTGTTCTCCCGAAGCCGTCGCTGCGCCGGGCGTCAAGCCGTGATAGCGCAGCATCGGCGTCACATCGGGGTCGCGACCGGTGAAGTTGCGGTACATGGTGCCAAGCTCGACCGTATTGCCACGCGACAGGATCAGGTCGCGGAAACGCTGGCCATTGGCCCGGTTCAGCCCGCCATTCTGCTCGAACCAGGAATAGGCGTCATGGTCCAGCATCTGGGTCCAGATGTAGGCATAATAACCGGCCGAATAGCCATTGCTCCAGATGTGCATGAAATAGGGCGTCTTGTAACGCGGCGGCACGTCGGCAGAGTCGAAGCCCCCTGCGGCCAGCGCCTTGGCCTCAAAGGAGTCGGCGCTCTGGCGCGGCGCAGAAACCGGCAGGCTGTGCCAGTCCAGGTCGAGCTTGGCCGCCTCGACTGTTTCGCCGAAATCGAAACCCTGGTTAAACGTCCTTGCCTGCTTGATCTTGTCGACCAGCGCCTGCGGGATCGGCGCACCGGTCCGGTAATCGACGGCGTAATGCTTCAACACGCTCGGCTCGAGCGCCCAATTCTCGTTGAACTGCGAGGGAAATTCGACCCAGTCGCGCGCGGTCGACGTGCCCGACAGCGTCGGGTAGATCTGCGCCGCGAACAGGCCGTGCAGGGCGTGACCAAACTCATGGAACATCGTCGTCACATCGTCGAAGCTGATCAGTGCGGGCTTGCCCGGTGCCGGCTTGGCGAAATTCTCGACGTTATAGATCACCGGCGTCGTGCCGCGCAGGCTTGACTGCAGGACCATGTTCGACATCCACGCGCCACCATTCTTGTTATCGCGTTTGAAGAAGTCGAAATACATCAGGCCGACATGCTTGCCATTCTCCTCGGTCACCTCGAACACGCGCATGTCCGGGTTCCACGTCGGAAGGTCCTTCCGCTCGGCAAAGTTCAATCCATAAAGCTGGTGCGCGGCGTAGAAGACGCCGTCGGTCAGCACCTTGTTGATCTCGAAATAAGGCTTCATCGCGTCGCTATCGAGGGCGTAGCGCTCCTTGCGGATCTGCTCGGAATAAAACTGCCAGTCCCACGGCATCGCCTTGAACGAGGGCTTGCCCGACGCCTCGGCCTGCCGGTTGATCAGCGCTTGGATATCGGCATATTCGCGACGCTGCTTGGCCGAAATGGCCGGGGCCAACCGGTCGATGAAGCCGATCGCGGCCTCCGGTGTCTTCGCCATCTGGTCGTATAAGGTGTAAGCAGTAAAATTGGGGTAGCCGAGCAGCGCCGCCTGCTTGGCACGCAGCTCGGCCAGCTCGCTGATGATCGCCCTTGTGTCGTTGGCGTCGCCGCGACTGGCGCGATTGACGCTTGCCTTGAACAGCGCCTCGCGGGTCGCGCGGTTGGTTAGCGAATCCATCGCCGGCTGCTGTGTCGTATTCTGCAGGGTCAGCACATAGCCATCGAGCTTACGCGCCTTGGCGGCATCGGCGGCGGCAGCGATCGCCTCTTCGCTCAGCCCGGCCAGCGCCGCCTTGTCGGTGAAATGGAGCGCCCCGGCCTTGGCTGAAGCGAGCAATTTTTGCGTATAGGAGGACTGCAACGTCCCCAGGCGCAGATTGAGCGCCTTCAGTTGCGCCTGCTTGGCCGGTGACAGCTGGGCACCGCCATGGACAAAGCGGTCATACTGAACGTCCAGCAGCCGCGCCTGCTCGGCGTCCAGCCCGAGGCTCGCCTTGCGGTCGTGCAGCGCCTTGATTCGCGCGAACAGTTTCGCGTTGAGATAGATGAAGTCGTTATGCGCGGCGAGCAGCGGCGCGGTCTTCGTGTCGACCGCCTGCAGGGCATCATTGGTGTTGGCGCCATTGACTGCCGAGAACACGAGCTGTGTCCGCTCCAGCAGCAGCCCGGACTTTTCCAGCGCAACGAGCGTATTGTCGAAGGTTGCCGCCGCCTTCTGGTTGGCGATGGCGAGCACCTCGGACTTCTGCTGCGCCATGCCGGCGATCATTGCGGGCAAATAATCGCTGTCCTTGATGCGGGCAAAGTCGGGCGCCTGGAACGCCAGCGTCGACGGCTTGGCGAACGGATTCGCCATCGGCAGGGTGGCGGTCATTGCGTTTCCGGCGCGGTGCTTGACGGGGGCGGCGGCGAGGGGTGCGGCGATGGCCAGCACCGCGGTCGCGGTGAGAAAACTACGCAACATGTGGTTACTCCTGAAACTAGATGTCGCGCCTTTCTAGCTCCCGGCAACATTACGCAAGCCTGAATCTGCACGATTATTCCGCCGCCTGGGCCGCGTCCTCCAACTCCCTCTCGGCCTGCTGCCGGTTCCACAGGTCGGCGTAGAGGCCGTTTTTCGCCAGCAGGACATCGTGCGTCCCCCGCTCGGCAACGCGGCCTTCGTCCAGCACGATGATCTGGTCGGCGTCGGCCACGGTCGACAGGCGGTGGGCGATGATGATCGTCGTGCGGTCGCGGATCGCCCCTGCAAGCGTCGCCTGGATCGCCTCCTCGGTGCGCGAATCGAGCGCGCTGGTGGCCTCGTCGAGGATCAGGATCGGCGGATCCTTAAGCAACGTGCGGGCGATCGCCACCCGCTGCTTCTCGCCGCCCGACAATTTCAGCCCGCGCTCGCCAACCATCGATTCATAGCCGTTGGGAAGGGATGCGATGAACCCGTCGATCGCCGCGCCCGCCGCCGCCCGCTCGACCGCCGCCTGATCCGACCCCTCGCGGCCAAAGGCGATGTTATACGCAATCGTGTCATTGAACAGCACCGTGTCCTGCGGCAC
>NZ_JANMWY010000050.1:0-5174 GCF_031380695.1 Sphingomonas sp.
CCTGGGTGACCGCGGCAATGTCCTGCCCGTCGATCGTGATCCGCCCCCCGGTGGGGTCGTAGAACCGGTACAGCAATCGCGCCAGCGTCGACTTGCCCGCCCCCGATGGCCCGACCACCGCCAGGCTGGTTCCCGGCGCGACGTCGAAGCTGACGCCCTTCAAGATCTCGCGGCCCGGCTCATACTGGAAATGGACGTCGTCGAACCGCACCGCCCCGCGAGTCACCGCCAGCGCGACCGCGCCGGGCCGGTCGACGATTTCCTGCGGCGTGTCGAGCCGTTCGAACATCATTTCCATGTCGATCATCCCCTGCTTGATCGAGCGATAGACCCAGCCGAGCATGTCGAGCGGGCGGAACAGCTGCATCAGCAGGGCATTGACCAGCACCACGTCGCCCGGCGTGAAGCGGCCCTTGGACCAGCCCCACACGGTGAACGCCATCGCCCCGGCCATCATGCAGTTGGTGATCAGCGACTGGCCGATGTTGAGCCTCGCCAGACTGACCTCATTCTTGACCGCCGCCTTGGTGAAGGCGCCGACCGCTTCGTCGTAACGCCGCGATTCGCGCTCCTCGGCGCCGAAATATTTCACCGTCTCGTAGTTGAGCAGGCTGTCGACCGCGCGACCGATCGCCTTGTTGTCGACCTCGTTCATCTGGCGCTGGATATTGGCCCGCCAGTCAGTCACCCAGCGGGTAAAGCCGATGTAGATCGCGACTACCGCCAGCGTACCCGCCACCAGTCCGGCACCGAACTTGACGAAGAAGATGATGCAGATCGCCGCCAGTTCGATAATCGTCGGGGCAATGTTGAACAGCAGGAAATAGAGCATCATGTCGATGCTCTTGGTCCCGCGCTCGACGATTTTGGTCAGGCTGCCGGTGCGCCGCTCGAGGTGGAAGCGCAGCGACAGCGAGTGGACGTGGCGGAACACCCGGCTCGACAAAGCGAGCGCTGCGCGCTGGCCAACCTTCTCGAACAGGGCATTGCGCAGATTATCGGCCAGCACCCCGCCGAACCGCGCCCCGGCATAGGCCAGCACCAGTCCCGCGACGATCGAGAACCCCGCGCCTGTACCACTCATCCGGTCGATGATGCCCTTGTAGGCAAACGGCATCAGCAGCGTCGTCGCCTTGCCGACCAACACCAGCACGACCGCGACGACGACGCGCAGCTTGAGCTCGCGCTCGCCTGCCGGCCACAGCATCGGCAGGAAGCGGATGAGCGTCTTCAGGCCACCCTTTTGGGGCGTGGCGTCGGGGGGAAGCATATCGCGCATTGGGGCCTAGATAGGGCTTCGCCGCGATCGGACAAATGCCGACTGCGAAATGACCGGAACTGCGGCATTAATTCTCCGTTGTGTGGACAGTTCGAAAGCGGAGAAGCCTCATGGGTCCCGGCCTGTTCGTCATCGCTATCCTCGGTTGCGCCGACGGTTCGGCCGATTGCCGCGCGGTCGCGACCCTGCCGACGCGATACGAAAGCCGCAGGACGTGCGCCGCCGCGACGGGACCGGCACTGATTGCCAGCACTGCGTACGACTTTCCCGAGCTGCAGGCCGAATGTCGCTCGCTCGGTGCGCCGATTTCCGGCGGAAATGGTCGAGCGATTGGGAAAAACCCAACACGCGGCTGATTGAGTTGGCGGAATTCACCAATTTACTGGGGATATTTCGCCAACTCCCGATCTGATTTTGATACAATCACTGAAAACACTCATCTTTTTCCAATTGGCACGCCTCCTGCAGTAAGAATGGCATCACCCGCTTCCGGGTGTGTCAAAAGGGAAAAGACCATGTTCAACCTCTCCACCGCTCGTCAGGCCGCCGCCTCGCTCGCCGCCGCCTTCGTCACCGCGATGATCCTGGTGTCCGCCGCCGTCGGCCCCGCTGCGCACATCGTCGTCGCCTGAACTCTTGCACGGGGACCCAGATCATGAACGGACGTTTCCTCCTCAATCGCAGCCGCGCCAAGGTCATGGGTGTCGCCGCCGGCCTCGCCGACTGGACCGGCGTCGATGTGCTCTTCATCCGCCTCGGCCTGATCGTCGCCACGCTGGTCACCGGGCCCGTCGCGATCCTGCTTTATATCCTGACCGGCTGGCTGGCGACCGATGACCGCTAGGCGCTGACCCGGCGATCGACACCATCGATCGCCGGGCGGCCACGGGGCTCTGGCCTCCCCGCGCAGAACGGCGTAGCTAGCGGTCACCTTCAGGAGATCGCCATGCGCCCGACGTTTATGACCCTTGCCACCATATCTGCTTTTACCATCGGCGCCCCGGCCAGTGCCGCACTTCCGGTCGGTGCCAAGGCGCCCGACTTCCAGACCAGCGGCGCAATCGCCGGCAAGGCGTTCAAGCTCCGCTTGGCCGAGCAGCTTAAGAATGGCCCGATCGTGCTTTATTTCTTCCCTAAGGCGTTCACCGCCGGCTGTACCGCGGAGGCCCATGCCTTCAGTGAAGCGACCAAGGACTTCAAGGCGGCCGGTGCCCGAGTCATCGGCTTGAGCGCCGACGACCTGCCGACGCTGCAGAAATTCTCAGTCGAGGCGTGCCGCAATGCCTTTCCGGTCGCGACCGCCTCGCCGGCCATGATCAAGGCCTATGACGTCGCGTTGCCGCTGCCCGGCAAGTCGGTCAACCTGACCAACCGCACCAGCTATGTCGTCGCCCGCGATGGCAAGATTGTGATGGTTCATTCGGAAATGGACTGGAAGGACCATGTCGCCAAGTCGCTTGCCGCCGTGCAGGCACTCAAGCATTAGCGACACGCCGGCACCCCGATTGAGTTTCCTTGCCCGGCTGGTCCGGTCGGTGATCGTCGGCTGGTTTCGTCGGGCCGGCTGGACCGTCTCTGGAACGCGCCCGCCCGACGCCAAGTTCGTCCTGATGGGCGCGCCGCACACGTCCAACTGGGACTTCCTGGTGTTCGTCGGCACGGTCGAGGCATTCGGCATTCGCCCGCGCTTCATGGGCAAGAACAGCCTGTTCCGCTGGCCGTTCGCCGGGCTGATGCGCGGGCTCGGCGGTGTGCCGGTCGATCGCTCGGCACCGGGCGACATGGTCGAGCAAGTGGTGGCGCAATTCGCCGCCAACGACGATTTCGCGTTGATCATTGCGGCCGAAGGGACGCGCGATCCGACCAGCCGGTGGCGCACCGGCTATTATCGGATCGCGCTGGCGGCGGGCGTGCCGATCGTTTGTGCCGGGCCTGACTATAACCATAAGATCGGAATTCTCGGACCCAGGATCATGCCGACCGGGGATTACGAGGCGGACATGGCCCCGGCGTGGGCCTTCTTCCGCACGCTGATCCCGCGCCATCCCGAACGGGTGCTGTTTCCCGACGGCCACGGCATGGCGCTTCCCCAAGCCGCCGACGGGCTGTAGAACGGGCTCAAGAACCAAGTCGAGGAGCGAAGTGATGGCCAAAGGACAAATGAAGTCGAGCAAAGAGGCGCGCAAGCCGAAGGCCGAGAAGAAGAAGACGATCGCTGCCAACCCATCCACTAAGACGGGCGTGGTCAAGGGGCTCGACAACATCAAGAATTAGCCTTCGCACCGGCGTTAACCGCATGGCTCCGTTCGCCGCCGATCGCCCCCGTTTCACCGGAAACGCTGAACCTTAGGGGTATGCGAGCGGTTGTGCTTGCATGTCCATGATCACCAATGCCCGCCCCGCGATGACCGCGATTGCCGTTGTCATTGCTTTTACCGCCGCCCCCGTGCTTGCCCAGACGGCGGCGCCGTCAGCAAGTGAAGCCCCGACGCCGATCACGATCGCACCGGAGGCAACAGCCCCGGCTGCTCCGGCGGTTGAGACGCCGGCTCCGGCTGCGGCCGAACCGGTCGCGTCGACGATTGATTCGACGACTACGACCGAGGCGGCGCCAGTCGCCAAGGCCAAGCCGCGTCCGATCGCCGTGACCAAGACGTCGGTCGCCAAGATGACGAAGGTCAGCATTGTGGTGCCGGTCAAGTCTGCGTCGG
Organism: Sphingomonas sp.; assembly: GCF_031380695.1. GTDB lineage: Bacteria > Pseudomonadota > Alphaproteobacteria > Sphingomonadales > Sphingomonadaceae > Sphingomicrobium. Next base: position 3,991 of record NZ_JANMWY010000050.1, read on the forward strand.
CCCCGGTGAAGCAGGCGCAGCCCGCTCCGATTGCTGCGGCCCCGATCGCGCCGGTTGTCATTCCGACACCGGTCACCGAGGCGGCGCCGCCGGCTCCGGTTGTCCAGATCACCACCACGACCAAGCGTGACGACACGCTGCCGATTGCAGCGGGTGCCGGGTTGGGCATTCTCGCCCTCGCCGGTGGGGCTTTTGCCCTGCGCCGTCGCCGCGAGGACGAGGAGCTGGTTGACGATACGATCGTTGACGAGCCGGTGATGGCCGAGCCCGTCGCCATGGCGGAACCGGCGATGATCGAGCCCGCGCCGATTGCCGCCGCTCCGCTGCCGTTCGCCGCGACGGGTGACAGCGCCCGCGTCCAGGCGGCCTATGCCGGGCCGAGCGACGATAATCCGTCGCTGTCGCTCAAGAAGCGGATCAAGCGCGCCAACGCGCTCGACCAGATGGAGCACAACGGCCACGTCGTTCCCGCAGCTCCCCGCGCCGCGCCGGTCAGAACCAATAACTCGACCTGGGCCCAGCCGCCAAAGGGCCTGACCTTCGGCCTGAAGCCGACGTTCCGCCCCGCCTATCAATCCTAGTCGCAGCGGGCGGTGTAAGCCCGCAAGACGAGTAGCCTAGCATCCGGCCCCCTGCTTCCTCCAGCCGGGGGCCGGTTCGTGTCCGGCGACCCGCCCGACCGGATCGCCTGTCGCCAGCGGATGGGCTACCGGTTGCCCATGAGCAAAGCGCGCATTCTGGTCGACGCCGACGCCTGCCCGGTCAAGGAGGAGATCTACAAGGTCGCCTATCGCCGCAACGTCGCGGTGGTGGTGGTCAGCAACGCCCGCATCCGCATCCCCGACCATGAACTGATCGAGCGGGTCGTGGTCAGCGACGGATTCGACGCGGCGGACGACTGGATCGCGGAAACGGCGGGCCCGCGCGACGTGGTGGTGACGGCCGACATCCTCCTCGCCGAGCGCTGCCTGAAGGAGGGGGCGGCGGTGATCGGGCCGACGGGCAAGCCGTTCACGAGCGGATCGATCGGCAGCGCGGTGGCGGTGCGGGCGATCATGGCGGACCTCAGGGTCGGCGGCGACGCCATCGGCGGACCGGCGCCATTCACCAAGGCCGACCGCTCGCGCTTCCTCCAGGCGCTCGACGAGGCGCTGGTGCGGGCGGAGCGGTCGCAGGGATAGCGG
>NZ_JANMWY010000096.1:0-1981 GCF_031380695.1 Sphingomonas sp.
GCCAGCGGCAAGGGCGCGGCACCGTTCAACACGGTCGTCGACTATGAGAACAACACCAAGCGGCACGCCGGTTATGCGATCTGGGTCGACCGCGCGATCGAACGGTTCAAGGAGGGTGAAGCGAGCGGGGTCGTGACGACCAAGCTCACCATCCGCAACGTCATCGAGCAGCTCGACAACCAGCTCGCCCAGAAGCCCGAGGATTCGCAATATTACGGCCCGCTCAAGCAGTTTCCGGCCAGCTTCGGCGCGGCCGACAAGGCGCGGCTGACGGCGGCGACGCGGGCGGCGATCGTCGACGAGATATACCCCGCCAATCGCCGCCTGCGCGACTATCTCAAGAACGACTACCTGCCCAAGGCGCGCGACGGGGCGGGCGAGCTGTACATGAAGGGCGGCGATGCGCTGTACCGCTATCAGATCCGATCGACGACCACGACCGACATGACGCCCGAACAGATCCATGCCCTGGGCCTGAGCGAAGTCGCGCGGATCACCGAGGGATTTCGCGGGGTGCAGAAGGAGGTCGGGTTCAAGGGCACGCTGGCGAACTTCTTCGACCATATGCGGACCAGCCCGAAGTTCCAGCCGAAGAGCCGCGAAGAGATGGCGACCGCCTTCCACGCGATCGAAGCGAAGGTCGCGATGCAGCTGCCGACCTACTTCTCGACCATGCCCAAGGCAAAGCTGGCGATCCGCGCTTATGACCCGACGATCGAGAAATTCCAGGCCGGCGGCAGTTACGAGGGGGGCACGCCCGACGGATCACGCCCCGGCACCTTCTACTACAACGCCTATGACCTGAAATCGCGCAGCACATGGGAGGACACGACGCTGTTCCTCCACGAGGGCGAGCCGGGCCATCATTTTCAGATCAGCCTGGCGCAGGAGAATGAGGCGCTGCCGCCGTTCATGAAGTTCGGCGGCAACACCGCCTATGCCGAGGGCTGGGCGCTGTACGCCGAGACGCTCGGCTATGACATGGGGTTCTACAAGGATCCCTACGCGCGGTTCGGGACGCTGAACGACGAGATGCTGCGGGCGATGCGGCTGGTGGTCGACACCGGCATCCATGCGATGGGCTGGAGCCGCGAACGGGCGATTGGCTACATGCTGGGCCATTCGGGCATGAGCAAGACCGACGCCATCGCCGAGGTCGAGCGCTACATCGCCATCCCGAGCCAGGCGACGGCGTACAAGGTCGGCGCGCTGACCATCCAGCGGCTGCGCAAGAAGGCCGAAGCCGAGCTCGGCCCCAAGTTCGACATCCGCGATTTCCACGCGCAGGTGCTGATGACCGGGGCGCTGCCGATGAAGATCTTGGAGGCGAAGATCGACCGCTGGATCGCGGCGAAGAAGGCGGGCTAGATTTCGGTACCCCTCATCGTCATTCCCGCGAACGCGGGAACCCAGCGAAAACAGAAACCCAGTTGAACGGCAGCGTCTCGCCAAGCGTTTTTGTTCAGCCGCTAGGTCCCCGCTTTCGCGGGGATGACGATTAAGATGGTTGCGAAGAGTCCCAATGGTCGCACTGGCGACCGGATTTTCGTCGCGCGTGCCATCGCGAAAGTTCACTGAAGTTCACACCCTACAGGTGTTCGAACCCGCGATATCCGACCGACGTCCATTCTGCTTTCGCCACGCGTAGATTCACACTGATTCACGGTGACGGGCGGTTTCATGCGGCCCGGAACCTGAACAAGTTGATGGGGTAAAGCTGATGATCGGATCTCTCTCGGGAAAAGGCCGCACGCATGAAAGAGAGGGCGTGGCGAAAATTCGCGCAGTGGCAGCTTTGCGCGTGAAGCCAGACGCTCGATCGAACGGGCGGAACGTGACCACCGACGCCGCCCTCCGCCCGCGCACGGCAGTGCAGCGCAGATCGGTATCGAGGAACGAGCAGGCCGCATCGACGATGATGTGTCAGAACGCAGCCGAGTAGGAAAATGTTTTATTCATGAAACGCGAATGTCCGCAATTG
>NZ_JANMWY010000117.1:0-7179 GCF_031380695.1 Sphingomonas sp.
CGGGCGCAAAGGACCAGCGGCCAGCACTATGCCCTCAACGTCGCGATGGTTTCTACCCTGCCAACGCCCCCGATTCGCCTCGAATGATTCAGAAGTGGGAGCTGCAAAAAAGATTTTGCCACGCATCGCAGTGCGGGCCGCGCTATTTCTTCCGCGTGAAGTCAACCGCCACCACGTTGGAACCGTCGTCCACGGCGAGCGGCTCGTCGTTCTGGGGCGGGTCATGCTCATCGTCTTCGGGCGGGGCGCCGCTGGCCTGGAACTTGAGGCTGAAGTCGACCGCCGGATCGACGAAATCGGTCACCGCCGAAAACGGCACGACCAGCGTCGAAGGCACGCCGCCGAACGACAGCCCTACGGTGAAATGATCTTTCGCAACCCTCAGGTCCCAGAAGCGGTGCTGGATGACAATCGTCATCTCGTCCGGGAAACGCTCCATCAGATGCTTGGGGATGCTGACCCCGGGCAAGCGCGTCTTGAAGGTGATGTAGAAATGGTGGCCGCCAGGCAGCACGCCGGTCGCCTCGACCTCGCTCAGCACCCGTCCGACGACGTCGCGCAGCGCCTCTTGCACGATCTCGTCGTAGGGAATGAGACTCTCGGGCGTGTCGTCGACCATGGGTTCGTGGTAGCGCGCAGGTCGAAGCGGTCAAGCGAAGAGAGAGCCAAATGCCGATCGATTCCAGCCTGCCCTATGACGCCGCCAATATCTTCGCCCGAATCCTGCGCGGCGAGCTGCCGTGCAAGACGGTGCTGGAGACAGAGCACAGCCTGGCGTTCCACGACATTAATCCTCTCGCACCGATCCATGTTCTGGTCATCCCTCGTGGGGCCTATGTCTCATGGGATGATTTCTCCGCCAAAGCGTCTGATCCCGAAATCGCCGACTTCGTCCGCGCGGTCGGCGAGGTGGCGCGGATGACCCGGGCCTCCGCGCAGGGCTATCGCCTGCTCGCCAACACCGGCAAGCGCGGCGGGCAGGAAGTGGCGCACCTCCACGTCCATGTCTTCGGCGGTGCGCCGTTGGGGCCAATGCTGGCCAAGTGACTGATGTCGCCAAGTGATTGGCGACGCTTGCGCCGTTCGAGATAGCCGCTAGGCTCCGTGCCAGATGATAGAGCCGCCCACGAGGCGCGATCCGAAGGGGAAGTGCATGTTGTTCGACCGCGTCAAATCTCTCGACGCCATCCTGGCGACCGCGGCGAAGAAGGGCCTGCACCGCTCGCTCGGAGCCTTCCAGCTGACCATGCTGGGGGTCGGGGCCGTGATTGGCACCGGAATTTTCGTGCTGACAGCGGAAGCCGCGCAGAAGGCCGGGCCCGCAATGATGATCAGCTTCGTGATTGCCGGCTTTGTCTGCGCCGTGGCCGCTCTTTGCTATTCCGAGCTGGCGTCGATGGTTCCGGTCGCAGGCTCGGCCTACACCTACACCTACGCAGTCGTCGGCGAGTTGCTGGCCTGGATGGTCGGCTGGGCCCTGATCCTAGAATATGCAGTCGGTGCGAGCGCGGTCGCGGTCGGCTGGTCCGGTTATTTCGTCGGGTTGCTGAAAGGAAGCCTTGGCATCGTCATTCCGCGCGCGTTGACGGTCGGTCCGCTTGAAGGCGGCCTGATCAACGTGCCCGCGATCGTCATCTCTGTCCTTGTCACCTGGCTTCTGATCATCGGGACGACCGAGAGCGCGCGGGTCAACGCGGTGCTCGTATCGGTCAAGGTCGCGGCCCTGACCCTGTTCCTGATCCTGACCCTCCCCGTCATGAACATGACCGAGTTTCATCCCTTCATTCCAAATGGATGGGGAACGATCGGGGTGGTCGGTGCCGCTTCTTCCATCTTCTTCGCCTACGTTGGTTTCGACGCGGTTTCGACCGCGGCCGAGGAGACGAAAAATCCGCAACGCAACGTACCGATTGGCCTCATCGGGAGTTTGGCGATCTGCACCGTTTTTTACCTCCTGGTATCGGCGGGCGCGATCGGGGCCATCGGGGCGCAGCCCGTCACCGATGCCGCGGGCATGACGCTTTCGCCGGGCTCCCCCGAACTTGCGGCGCGCTGCGCCGCATTGGTCGCGAGCGGCGTCAACGAACCGCTGGTTTGCAGCCACGAAGCGCTCGCCCACGTCCTGCGGTCGGTCGGTTGGGTCAAGATCGGCAATCTGATGGGTCTCGCCGCGTTCATTGCGTTACCCTCCGTCGTTCTCATGATGATGTTCGGACAGACGCGCGTGTTCTTCGTCATGGCACGCGACGGACTGCTTCCCGAGAAGCTCGCCAGCGTGCACCCGAAGTACAAGACGCCGCATGTGGTGACTGCCTTCACAGGCATCGTCGTGACGCTCGCAGCCGCGTTCCTGCCGGTCGGCAAGCTGGCCGACTATTCGAATGCCGGTACCTTGTTCGCCTTCGCGATGGTCGCCGTCTCGGTCATGGTTCTTCGCCGCAAGGACCCGGGTCGGAACCGTCCTTTCCGGACCCCGGCGGTCTGGGTCGTCGCGCCCCTGGCGATTATCGGCTGCGTCGTCCTCTACGCATACCTCGGCCTCATCGCCAAACTCGTGCTGATCGGCTGGGGCGCGATCGGGCTTGTCATATATTTCAGCTATTCGCGCAGCCGGAGCCACGTCGGGCTGGGAAGAGACGAGATCCACGAGCTTGACGCCGACGCGCCACCACTTCCGGTCCCGCCAATGCCGGGCGCGCACACGCCGGGGGGCAAGGACGCCTGACGCCCTTGGGTCCGCCGCGCCCTTCGCCTATATGCGGATGATGCGGTTGACGGGCGTTCTTAATGGCGACTGATGCGGTTCGTGCCAACGACGGCGCGCGTTCCAGCGACGGGGCGCGGCTGATCGAGGCGGCGGTGCCGCTGACCGACAGCCTCACCCCGCCGCCGCGCCAGTCCGCACGCCGGTCGAAGGGTCCAGCCGGGCCGATCCTCGAGGGGGTCAAGCTCGACCAGCCCTTCTTCAATGACAAGAACCGTGCCTTCTGGGTGCTGCAGTCGGCCGGCTGGACGGGCTATTTCATCCTCCGCTCGCTGAGCGGCATCGCCAATTCGATGGGCCTGATGTTCCTGGTCCACACGCTGTTGCTGACCGCGACCGGCTATTCGCTGACGCTGCTGATGGGGTCGCTCTATCGCCGCCTGATCACCATGCGCTCGATTTATACCGCCACGCTCAGCCTGGCGACGGTGATCCTCGCCTCGGGCGCCTTCTCGTTCATCGAGACGTGGAGCAACGCGACCTTCGTGCGGCCCGACGCGCGCCCGGCGGGCATCGAGTATCTCGGTGCGATCCTGCTCGACTTCGCGCTGTTGGCGGCTTGGTCCGCCCTCTACTACGGCATAAATTACTATCTCCTGCTGGAGGAGGAGATCGAGCAACGCGAGGCGATGGCGAGCCAGGCGAGCTCGGCCCAGCTGGCGATGCTGCGCTATCAGCTCAACCCGCATTTCTTGTTCAATACGCTCAACTCCATCTCGACGCTGGTGCTGCTGCGGCAGACCGAGCGGGCCAATGCGATGCTGGCGCGGCTGTCGTCGTTCCTGCGCTACACATTGGTCAACGAGCCGACGGCGATGGTCACGCTGGCGCAGGAAGTGGAGACGCTGAAACTCTATCTCGAAATCGAGAAGATGCGGTTCGAGGACCGGCTGCGCCCGCATTTCCGCATCGACGCCGAGACCATCGGCGCGCGCCTGCCGTCGCTGCTGCTTCAGCCGTTGATGGAGAATGCGATCAAATATGCCGTCACCCCGAGCGAGGACGGCGCCGATATCTGGCTGACGGCGAGCCACGAAGGGAGTAGTGTGCGGATCGAGGTCGCTGACAGCGGCGTCGGCGCCAATGCCGTGCACAGCGCGATGGAGTCGACCGGCGTCGGACTGGCGAACATTCGCGACCGACTGGCGCAGGCCTATGGCGCGGGAGTGGGTTTCACGTCACGAGCGAACGACAAGGGGGGGTTCAGCGTTATCATCGAAATTCCGTACGATACGGACATGAGGGACAGGCCATGAGCATCCGCACCATCCTGGTCGACGACGAGCCGCTGGCGACGCAGGGGCTCAGTCTGAGGCTCGAGGCGCATGACGATGTCGAGATCGTCGCCACCGCCGCCAATGGGCGCGAGGCGATCCGCGCGATCAAGACCCACAAGCCCGACCTGGTCTTCCTCGACATCCAGATGCCGGGATTCGACGGCTTTTCGGTCATTCAGGGGCTGATGGAAGTCGAGCCACCGCTGTTCGTGTTCGTCACCGCCTATGGCGACCATGCCCTGCGCGCGTTCGAGGCGCATGCGGTCGATTATCTGATGAAGCCGGTCGAAGAAGATCGACTGGCCGGAACGATGGACCGGGTCCGCCAGCGGCTGGCCGAGAAGCGCGGCGCCGGGGAGGCCGAGCGGCTGAAGGAAGCGCTGGTCGAGCACGCCCCCGAGGCGGCCGAGAATTTCGCCGAGGACGGGCTCAATGCCGAGCCTGCCGCCAACCGCTTCGAACGGATGATTAACATCCGCGACCAGGGCCAGATCTTCCGCGTCGACGTCGACACGATCGAGCGGATCGATGCCGCCGGCGATTATATGTGCATCCAGACCGGCGACAATACGCTGATCCTGCGCGAGACGATGAAGGACCTGGAGAAAAGGCTCGATCCGCGCCGCTTCCAGCGGGTTCATCGTTCGACCATCGTCAACCTCGATCTGGTCAAGCAGGTCAAGCCGCACACGAATGGTGAGTGCTTCCTGGTGCTCGACAGCGGCGCGCAGGTGAAGGTCAGCCGCAGCTATCGCGACGTCGTGGCGCGGTTCGTCCACTAGGGGGATGGCGATGGCCAGGGTCACCGGACTGGGCGGCGTCTTTTACAAGGTGGCGGACGTGGCCGCGACGCAGGCGTGGTATCGTGACAATCTTGGCGTCGGCGGCGAATTGGGGGCGATGTTCCCGTTCAAGGCGGAAAACCCCGAGGGCTACTCCATTCTGTCGCCATTCAAGGCGGACAGCGATTACTTCGGCCCAAGCACCCATCAGTTCATGATCAACCTCAGGGTCGATGATCTCGACGCGATGATTGCCGACCTCAAGGGGAAAGGCATCGCCATTCTCGGTCGGCAGGACGAGGAATATGGCCGCTTCACCTGGATCCTCGATTGCGACGGGATCAAGGTCGAACTTTTCCAGCAACTGACGAGTGCCGCAGAATGACCAATAAATTCGCCGCCTTTGCCGCGTTGCACGTTCCGGGCGATCCGGTCGTCCTGTACAACATCTGGGACGTCGGCAGCGCCAAAGCGGTCGTTGCGGCGGGGGCAAAGGCGCTGGCGACCGGCAGCCATCCCGTCGCCGACGCCAGTGGCTGGCCCGACGGCGAACAGGTGCCGATTGCGTTCGCGCTCGCCAACGCCACGCGCATCGCGGCGGCGGTCGCGGTGCCGCTGTCGGTGGATTTTGAGGGGGCTTACTCGACCGACCCGGTCGCCGCTGGCGTCAATGTCGCGCTGCTCGCGGCGACCGGCGCGGTTGGGTGCAATTTCGAGGATCAGGTGATCGGCGGAGAAGGGCTGCATCCGCTCAAGCTGCAAGTCCGGCGCATCGCGGAAATCCGCAAGGCGGTGGGGACCGATTTCTTCATCAACGCCCGCACCGACCTGTTCCTGAAGCACAAGCCCGAAACGCACGACGCGGCGATGCTCGACGAAGCGATCGAGCGGGCGCTGGGTTTCGCCGACGCCGGCGCGAACGGTTTTTTCGCGCCGCGGCTGGGCGACCTCAAGCTGGTCGAGAAATTATGCAAGGCATCGCCGCTGCCGGTCAACGCGATCGCCTTCCCCGGCGGGCCGACCCGGGCGCAATGGGCCAGCGCCGGCATCGCCCGGATCAGCCACGGCCCATTCCCCCACCGCGCGCTGATGACACAGCTCGAGGAGAATGCGCGCGTCGCGATTTCGGGCTAGGGCTTATTCGGTAGAATAATCTCTGAAGAGGCGCGGCGGCCGCGCCACCAACGGCGATTTTGGGGGCCCGATTTCAGCACGTTACGGCGGAACAGCTTCGCCCCGCCGCGCAGGATGAGCGTGACCCACAGCGCCTGCCACAGCAAGGCGCCGAGGTGCGGCCACAGCATCGGCTGCTCCGCCGCCCGCGCGATCATCGCGAAGGGGGAAGACAACGGGAAGATCGCCGCCGCCAGCCCCTTCGGCTCATCGAGATGGCCGACCGCCGCCGCACCGAAGAAATAGACCATCGACTGACCGAGCACGACCGGCATGTTGAGCGTCTGGATCTCGCGCACGCTCGCCGCCTGGCTGCCGATCGCGAGGAAAACCGCACCGATCAGCAGGTAGGCGGTAGCGAAATAGAGCACCGAGAGGAGGATGAACGCCGGCCAGCCGACCGCCGGGGTCGGCAGCCCGCCGAGGCCGCCGCGGGTCCAGGTGGCGATCGCCAGGCTACCGACCAGTGTCCAAACGATGATCCCGACGACGCTGATCGCCAGCATCGCGAACAATTTGCCGACGAAGATCGCGTCGACCGGCACGGCGGCGGCGAGGATTTCGATCGCCTTGTTCGATTTCTCCTCGATCAGCTGCGACAGCACCGCGCCGGCGAGAAGGATGGTGAGCAGGAAGACGATCGTCTGTCCGGCGCGGGCCGTGAACCCGCGGGCGGTGGCGAGCGTGCCGCCCGACCTCTTTTCGGTGACGACAGTCAGTTCAGGGGCGGCCGCCGACGGCTTCACGGCGAACCGGGCATCGTCGAGCAGATGGCGCAGCTGCGCCGCGGTCCGCCCGTCGCCGCTAACCGTGCCGGTGAGGGTCGGCTTGTCGAGCGTGCCGCCGAGTACGGCGATGACTGGCGGCGACTTCTGGGCGAGGAGGCGCCGGGTCTGGGTCGGCAGATCGGGTTCGGGGGAGACCCGCACCAGCTCGACCGGCGGGGCGTCGCTGCCAGCCTCGGCGAAGCGCTCGCGGGCGAGGCGGAGCGGTTCGAACGCGGCGGACGTCGCGATTACCGCGACCGTTGGGCGCGCGGTGTCCTCAGCCAGCTTCGCCCCCATCCCGCCGTAGCCGAAACCGAGCAGCACCGGGAACAAGGGCCCGAGCAGGAACAGCAGGAAAGTGCGGCGGAAGACCGTCGCGACGAAATCGCGGCGGGCGATCACGTAAGCGGCGCGGA
>NZ_JANMWY010000129.1:0-3743 GCF_031380695.1 Sphingomonas sp.
TTGGTGTTCGCGCTCGCCGGCGGCTGGGCAGCGTGCGAATATCTGCGCGCGGGGATCTTTACCGGTTTCGCGTGGAATCCGGTCGGGGTGACGCTGGTCGATACGCCGCTGCGGCTGTCGAGCGGGCTGGTCGGGACCTACGGCCTGTCGGCGATGGTCGTGCTGCTCGGCGGCGGGCTGTGGATCGCTCTGCGTAACTGGCGCGAGGGAGTTCGGCCGATCGCGCTGGTCGCAGTGACCGGGGTGCTTGGGTTCGTGACGCTCGGTGCCGGTGCCAGCCAGACGAGTGTGGCGACCCCTCTGTTCCGCATCGTCCAGCCCAACATCGGGCAAGCCGAGCGGTGGAGCCCGGAGCTGGTGCAGGCGCAGATCGCGCGCCTGCTCAACCTGTCGGGCGCGCCGGAGGGACAGCCGCGGCTGCTGCTGTGGCCCGAATCGGCGGTGACCACGCCGCTCGAGGATGATCGAGGCGGTACGGCGGCGGCGATCGCGCAGACGCGGCAGGCGGTGACGCACGCCCTCGGACCCAACGACCTGCTCGTTGCCGGGAGCGAGGGGCTCGCCTCGACCGACGGCCTGCGGGTGACGAGCGCGCGCAACAGCAGCTTCGTTCTGGCGCCCGGCGGCCGCCTGCTGGGTCGGTACGACAAGGCGCACCTCGTGCCCTATGGCGAATATCTGCCGATGCGGCCGATCCTGTCGGCGATCGGCCTGTCGCGGCTGGCGCCGGGCGATGTCGATTTCGACGCCGGGTCGGGACCCCGCACGATCGACCTGCCGGGGTTCGGGCGGATGGGATTGCAGATCTGCTACGAGATCATCTTCTCGGGTGAGGTCGTCGACCGCGCCCACCGTCCCGACTTCATCTTCAATCCGTCGAACGACGCCTGGTTCGGGGCATGGGGACCGCCGCAGCACTTGGCCCAGGCGCGGCTGCGCGCGGCCGAGGAAGGGCTCGGCGTGATCCGCTCGACCCCGACCGGGATCAGCGCACTGGTCGATGCCGAGGGACGGCTGCTGGCCTCGCTGCCGTGGCGTGAGCCGGGGCAGATCGAGGCGCATATCCCGGCGGCGCGAACGCCGACGCCATTCGCGCGGATGGGCAACATACTGCCGATGCTGTTCGCCTTCGCGCTGGTGCTGGTCGCGCTGTGGCTGGCGCGGCCGCAGCGCGTGCGGGCCAGCCCGTGAGCGCACAAAAAGCGGGCGATCCGACGACTCTCAACCGGCTCTATGGCCGGTCGAGTGGGCACAAGGTGCGGGTCGAGCAGCAGGCGTTGTTGGACACGCTGCTGCCAGCGATCGCGGTGCCGGCCGAGGGCGAGGTGACGGCGCAGTCACTGTTCGGAGATGACCGGCCCTTGCACTTCGAAATCGGGTTCGGCGCGGGCGAGCATCTGGCCGAGCGCGCCGACATGCTGCCCGACCACGGCTTCATCGGCTGCGAGCCGTTCGTCAACGGCATGGCGGTCGCGCTGACCCACGTCCGCGACCGGCGGCTGGCCAATGTCCGGCTCGATATGGGCGATGCGCTGGCGGTGCTGCGGCGGGTGCCGGACGCGAGCCTGAGCTTCGTCTATCTGCTCCACCCCGACCCTTGGCCCAAGGCGCGCCACGCCAAGCGGCGGATGATGAACGACGGCCCGGTCGCGCTGATCGCGGCCAAGCTGAAGCCGGGCGGCGAGTTCCGGCTGGCGACCGACCATCCGATCTACCTCGACTGGGCGCTGATGGTGATGCAGCGGCACGACGAAGCATTCGAATGGCTGGCCGAAACGCCGCAGAAATTCCTCGAGCCGAGCGGCGGGTGGATCGAAACGCGCTACGGTGCCAAGTCGCGGCGCGAGGGGCGGCGACCTTATTATTTCAGGTATCGGCGGCGGTAAGGGCGGCGCGTAGATTCACACTGATTCACGGTGACGGCGAGGCTTTTTTAACCCCGATTTTCCCGGCGTCAGATCAGAAATCAGCGTTCAAAGTTCACTAATGTTCACACGGTACGGGCAATTCGACGGCGCGGGCCGCTCCGGGGACTCGAGGCAAGATCATTGTTGAGAAACAGCCGAGTCCCGCGTGGCACGAGCGCCGGACCTTAGGAAAGCTTTTTAGCTAATGTCCGAAATTGGTCGAAAGCAGGCAAACGACTGATGGCATCGCCGAGGGTTCTTAAGGTGAGCAAAACGGGTGGGTCGAACGGATCGCGCGCCACTTCACTTTTGTGCTCGCTACGGTCGAAATTTACCTGCTTACCTCGGCTCGGTGTCCCTCGCCGGATATCATCTTATGCAAAAAGCCCGGTCATTTCTGGCCGGGCTTCTCCAGCAGCTGTCCGATCACGCCAAAGAGGGGGATCCTGGCGGCACGTCCAATCGCGTCAGGCGATCTTCAACGCCGACACACGGCGGCGGCGGAACGCCACGCCCATTGCCCCGAAGCCGATCAACATCATCGCCCAAGTCGCGGGCTCGGGAACGGGCGAGAAAGTGGCATTGCCGCCAAAGGATCCCAGACCGCGCGAGGTCCCCGTGACGTTGATGGTGTTCAGCGCCAGTGACGTGATCGGGACGCCGGCGATCGAATAGCCTTCGGTGGCGCCACAGCCGGCGACGCCGCCGCGGACGAAGCAGATGTTGCCGAAACTATCCCTCAAGACCAGCAGTGCGGCCAGACCATTGACCGTGACAGAAGTGATATCAAGATCGGTCGTACTCAAGAACGCATCCGTTCCCGTGATCACCGAACCGCTGCCGACCCCGTTCTGCGGGATGGTGAACTGGAACAGATCGGTGAAGGCGCCCGCCACGATCCCAGTATGGCCGAAGGACGCAGCAATCGGACCGGAGAAGATATTGCCGGCGACGAGGAAACTCGTTCCTGGTGGCTGGATGCTGGGCGTGATGATCGTCGTTGCCGATTGGGCCGCCGTGGCCGCCAGAAGAGAGGCCGAAACCGCTGCGAAAGCATGGAAAAGACGCCGCATGTCATTTACCTCCCTGTTCGAATCATTATCGAGTCGTTAACACCATAACCTAAAGTCACAGTTAACGAAACTCTTCGATTTTGCCTAACAGGTGCAGAATGTCCCGGATCGGGATTAGGCGCGACCTGGCGCGCTCAGCCCGGTGCCGACTCGCCTCGTCGCGCCACCTACACGCCTTGGCCCGATCCGCCCCGAACGGCCGCAAATGACACTTACCTTTAACCCACTCTCCCCTAGGATTCCCTCGTCGCGGGTGTTCGAGCCCGTCACCGGGAATTGCCCGCGACGCGAAAGCGTCGTCGGCATGGGGGTTGGGATTAATGTCGTTCAACTGGGGGACGCTGCGCGCCCGCGATCGCAGAAGGACGGCTAAGGCCGATCGTAGCGCGCTTACCGGACCCCAGCTTCATACGATCTTCCTTCCCGATCAGGGCGGCAGGGGCACGCCGGACGACGCGCTGACCATCCGCCTCGCAGATTGCGACGGGCATCGCAATCGCGCCAACATGTTGTTGAACCGGATGTACTCGTGGCGCGGATATGGCTCCAACCACAAACTGCCGTCGACCCCGAATTGCGTGACATTCACCGCCGCCTCGCAGGACGAGGTGATCGGGACGCTGACCCTGACCGTCGATTCGGCCGGGGGACTGGCCGCGGATCGGTCGTTCAAGGATGAGATCGAGGAGTTTCGCCGCGCCCCGGGGGCAAGGCTTTGCGAACTGACCAAATTCGCCTTCGATACGTCGAGTCCATCGCGACC
>NZ_JANMWY010000164.1:0-1923 GCF_031380695.1 Sphingomonas sp.
GAACGAACCGATGATCGCGCCGTCGGGACCGTGGCGGGCGACGAAATGGGCGACGGCGGGCCCGCCGGGGTAAAGCCGCTTCACGCTGACTTCGGCGACCAGCACGTCCGATGCGCCATAATAGTCGATGATATTGCGCCACCAGCCGCGACCGGGCCGGTCGACCTGCGCGGCATTAACGAGCAGCGGGTCGACACCGAGCCCCGATGGCCGGACATAGTCGATCGCGCTGGTCGAGGTGCGGAAGGCGGCCCACGCCCGCTGCCACGCGTTGCGCGTCTCCAGGCTGGTCGGGGTGCCGCCGGTGATGGTCAGCGGCACGAGCAGCATCGGCGGCGAGCGGCGCATGTCCCCGGCTACACCGATCAGCGCGGCCGCGCGGGCACGGTCGAACAATACGCCGAGCGTGGCGATGTAGCGGTCGGGGCCGATCTGTTCCTGTTCGACGCTGATCGAGCTGACGAGGCCATCGAGCGTCGCGTCATCCACGGCCGGGGCCTGGTTGGCGGGAGCATTGTGCGCCTTGGCCCACAGCAGTTTGAACCCCTCGCGCTGGGCGATGCGCCAGCCGGCATAGCGCGCGGCCTCGGCGGTGGGGCCGCCAACGTCGACCTTGATCCCCGACACTTCGAGCACGCCGCTGCTGTCGATCGGCAGGATGCCGCGGTCGCCGCTCTCCAGCTGGGCGAGCAGTGCGCCGCCGAATCCGGCGATAGCGAGCATGGCGGCGAAGAGGATCGGGGGGCGAAGCGACATCCCCGTGGCTTTTGGCGACAACGGCGTGGAAATCCAAGCATGTTGTGGCTAGGGAACCGCCTATGACGCAAAAGCCCCTGACCTATGCCGAGGCCGGCGTGTCGATCGCCGCCGGCAATGCGCTGGTCAAGGCGATCGGGCCACTCGCCAAATCGACGCGCCGGCCGGGCGCAGATGCCGAGCTGGGCGGGTTCGGCGGCTTCTTCGATCTCAAGGCGGCGGGCTATCGCGATCCCCTGCTAGTCGCGGCCAATGACGGCGTCGGGACCAAGCTCAAGCTGGCGATCGAGGCCGGGCGGCACGACGGGGTCGGCATCGACCTGGTCGCGATGTGCGCCAACGACCTGATCGTGCAGGGCGCCGAACCATTGTTCTTCCTCGACTATTTCGCGACCGGAAAGCTCGACAAGGCAGTCGCCGAGGCGGGGGTCGCGTCGATCGCCGACGGGTGTCGGCAGGCGGGTAGTGCCCTGATCGGCGGCGAGACGGCGGAGATGCCAGGCATGTATGCGCCGGGCGATTACGACCTCGCGGGCTTCTGCGTCGGCGCGGTCGAGCGCGGCGAGCAGCTGACCGGGGCGGACATCGCGCCGGGGGACGTCATCCTCGGACTGGCAAGCAGCGGGGTCCATAGCAATGGGTTTAGCCTGGTGCGGCGGATCGTCGAGCAGGAGGGCTGGAAGCTCGACCGGCCGGCGCGGTTCGACCCTGAACGGCTGCTGAGTGACGCACTGCTGGCACCCACGCGGATTTATGTGAAGAGCCTCCTTCCAGAGGTGCGGGCCGGGCGGATCAAGGGACTGGCGCACATCACCGGCGGCGGGCTGCTGGAAAATGTCCCGCGCGTGCTGCCCGAAGGCGTTCACGCGAACATCGACGCAGACTGCTGGCCCCTCCCCCGCCTGTTCGCGCAGATCCAGGCCGGCGGCAAGGTCGAACCGGGCGAAATGGCGCGGACCTTCAACTGCGGCATCGGCATGGTTGCGATCGTGGCTTCGGGCCGGGTCGAGGCGGTGACGGATGCGCTGACCGCCGCCGGGGAAACGGTTTTTCGAATCGGCGAGATTATCGACGGGCCGCGCGGGTGCACGGTCAGTGGATCGGTGGAAACATGGAGCGCGCGCGAGGCCTGGTCCGCGACGCATGTCCATGGCTGAGTTCCTCCCC
>NZ_JANMWY010000186.1:0-3872 GCF_031380695.1 Sphingomonas sp.
CCGAACTGAACAGCTGGGCCGACCGACTCGCCCCGGCGCTGGTCGCGCGCGGCGTAATGAAGGGGGATCGCGTCGCCATCGCCATGCGCAACTGCCCGGCGTGGGTCGTGACCTATATGGCCGTGCTGAAAGCAGGCGGAATCGCGACGCTGATCAACGGCTGGTGGCAGGCGGAGGAACTCGCCCACGCGCTGCGCCTGACCGAGCCGGTGCTGATCATCGCCGACGCCCCCCGCGCCGCGCGGATCGCCGCTGCACCCGGCGCATGGAGCGTCGTCACCCTGCCGATCGAACAGCGTCTCGATGGGGCGCTCGCCCCGTTGCTGGCAGGCGCGGGCACAGCGCCCCTCCCCACGGTCGGCCCCGAAGATCCGGCGACGATCCTGTTCACCTCCGGATCGACCGGCGAGGCCAAGGGTGCGCTGTCGACCCACCGCGCGGTGACGACCGGGGTTTATGCCTACGCGACCGGGCTGCTGACGCTGCTCGGCATCCTGACGAAGGACGGGCGGCCGCCGGTCAATCCTCCGCGTACGCTGGTCAGCGTGCCCTTTTTCCACGTGACCGGCGAAGTGCCGCTGATGCTCAACAGCTTCGTCATCGGGCGCGGCATGGTGATCATGCACAAGTGGGACGCCCTCGAGGCGATGAAATTGATCGAACGGGAGAAAATCACCTATTTCGTCGGGGTTCCGACGATGAGCCTGGAGCTGATAAACCACCCCGACCGTGATCAGTATGAACTATCGTCGCTGACCGACATCACGGCCGGCGGAGCGCCGCGTCCGGTCAGCCATGTTGCGCGGCTGCGGCATGACTTCCCCAATGCCCAGCCGGCGCTGGGCTATGGTCTGACCGAAACCAACGCGGTCGGCTGCTCCAATTTCTGGAGCAACTATGCCGACAAGCCGTCGTCGACCGGACGGGCGCAGACGCCATTCGTCGAGGTTGAGATCCTCGGCCCCGCTGACCGGGTCCTGCCGGTCGGTGAGCGCGGCGAGGTCGGCATTCGCTCGGCGGCGAACATTCGTGAATATTGGCGCAATCCGGCTGCTACCGCCGAAGCGTTCACGCCCGACCATTTTCTGCGCACCGGCGACATCGGCTATCTCGATGAGGACGGCTATCTGTTTATCGTCGACCGCAAGAAGGACATCATCATTCGGGGTGGCGAGAATATCGCCTGCGCCGAGGTCGAGGCGGCACTCTACGCCTGCCCGGCGGTCGGCGAGGCGTCGGTCTTCGGAACGCCCGACGAACGGCTGGGCGAAGTGCCGGTCGCGGTCGTCCATGTCGCCGACGGCCACAAGCTCGACGAAGCTGAGCTGCGCGCCTTCCTGGCGACCCGTCTCGCCGCGTTCAAGGTGCCAGAACGGATCAGCTTCTCGGCGACCGAACTGCCCAAGCTGGGCACGGGCAAGATCGACCGGGTCACGCTCAGGGCGAATTTCGCGCGTTGAAAGGCGGGCTGCCCCCGATCGACCGTCGGACCCTGCTGATCGGTGGCGGTGCCGGCGTGGGGCTGGTCGTCGCGCTGGCAGCATGGCCACGCATTTATGGCGGGGCCTTGCGCGGACGCGACAGGGAAGCCGTGCTCGGGCCGTTTCTGAAGGTCGCGGAGAGCGGGCGCATCACGCTGGCGGTGCCGCAGGCGGAGACTGGGCAAGGGACATGGACCGGGCTGGCGCAGATCGTCGCCGACGAACTGGGCGCGACGTGGGAGCAGATGGCGGTTGAACCAGCGCCGTCGTCGCCGCTCTATGCCAACCCGCTGATCGATATCGCCGGGCTCAAGCCGTGGAATGTTCGGGAAACGCGGGCGCGGCTGCGGGTGACGGCGGGATCGACCAGCGTTCGCGCGTTCGAAGCGCCGTTGCGGAATGCGGCGGCGGCGGCGCGGGCGATGCTGATCGGCGCGGCGGCCAAGGCCTGGGATGTGCCCGAGGCGGAGTGCGATACGCAGGACGGATCGGTGATCCATGAGGGCAAGCGGATCGAGTTCGGAAAGGTTGCCGCCGATGCCGCGAACCGATCGCCGCCCAATCCGGTGGCGCTGCGGGCAGTGGGGACGGGCAAGCTGGCCGGACAGCCCCTGCCCCGCCTCGACCTTCCGCCAAAGAGCGACGGATCGCTGCGGTTTGCCGCCGATGTGCGCCTGCCGGGAATGGTGTTCGCATCGCTACGCATTGCGCCGCCGGGCGGGCGACTGACGGGATTCGCGGAGACGACGGCGCGGCGGGTTGCAGGAGTACGCGATGTCGTAATCGGCGACGGCTGGCTGGCGGCCGTCGGCGAGACCTGGGCGGCGGCGGAGCGGGCGCTGGTCGTGGCCAGCCCGCGCTTCACTGGTCCGTCCGATGCGAATACGTCGACCATCTCGGCGGCGCTCAATGCCGCGCTCGACCATGGCGACGCGACCACGGCCTTCGAGCGCGGCGATTATTCCGCCACCGTCGCCGGTTCGCGTCCGCTGGTCGCCAATTACAGCGTGGCGCCGGGCCAGCATTTCGGGCTCGAGCCACTGTGCGCGACGGCATGGTTCAGCGGCGACCGGCTGGAAGTGTGGGCGCCCGCGCTGGCGAGCGAATTCGCCCGCGCCGCTGCCGCGCGAGAGGCCGGAATGTCGGTCGGCCAAGTCGTTTTCTACCCGATGGCGGTCGGCAGCGATTCCGGGCGGGCGATCGACGCCGACGCGGTCGGCATCGTGGTCGCGCTGGCGAAGCGCGCGGCGCGACCGGTGCAACTGACCATCCCGACGTCGACCGGTGCCAATCACGACCGGCCGCGCCCGCCGCTGGCCGCGCGGATGGCGGCGCTGCCCGCGCCCGGCGGGACGATAGAGGCGTGGAATGCGCGGCTGGTGACCGAGCCCGGGCTGGAGGGTGCGCTGGCGCGGCTGGCGGGGGCACCGCATCCGGCGGCCGAGGTCGGGTCGGCGGTACCGCCCTATGGCATCCCGACGATCCGCATCGACCGGGTGGCGGCGAAGGTGCCGATCCAGACCGGATATCTGCGCGGCGGGTTCGAAGCGCTGGCGGGGTTCGTCACCGAAAGCTTCATCGACGAGGTGGCGCGGGCGCTTGGCAGCGAGCCGCTGGCGTTTCGCATCGGCATGCTCGGCGGCAATGTCCGGCTGGCGCGCGCGATCATGGCGGCGGCGGCGATCGGCCAGTGGGACGGGGGTGCGTCGGGCAGCACGATGGGCCTTGCCTGTGCCAGCGCCTTCGGATCGCACATCGGGCTGCTCGCCCAGGCCCATGTCGGACCCGACCAGCGGATCGTCGTGGAGCGGCTGGTGGCGGCGGTCGATGTCGGCCGGGCGATCAACCCCGGCCTGGTGCGCCAGCAGATCGAGGGCGGGCTGCTGTCGGCACTGCAGCTGGCGACCGCTCCCGCGCCCGAGATAGTTGCCGGGATGCCGCGCGCGCGGCCGCTGCGCAGTCTCGGCCTCAACCGACTGGCGGCGACCCCGAAGATCGAGGTCGAGCTGATCCCGTCGAACGAGCCACCTGGCGGCGTTTCGGGGCTCGCCTCGACCGTACTCGCCGCCGCCGTCGCCAATGCCATCGCCGCCGGATCGGGACGGCGCTTGCGCAGCTTGCCGTTCGACGTCAGGGCGGCGTGATGCAGCCACCCGCAGACCATCCCAAGATTCCCGATCCCAAGGTTGGCGTCCTATTGATCAACCTCGGCACGCCCGATGCGCCCGATCCGGCGGCGGTGCGGCGCTATCTCGCCGAGTTCCTGAGCGACCGCAGGGTGATCGAAATCCCGCCGATCGCGTGGTGGCCGATTCTCCATGGTATCGTGCTGCGCACCCGGCCCAAGAAAAGCGCGCACGCTTATGCGCAAGTATGGACCGACGAGGGATC
>NZ_JANMWY010000230.1:0-9315 GCF_031380695.1 Sphingomonas sp.
CGATCGGGCGTTACGGGCCGTATCTGCTTCACGATGGCAAATACGCGCGGCTGAAATCGACCACGGAAGTGTTCGAGACCGGCATGAACGCGGCGGTGGCGAAGCTGGCCGATGTGGCCGCGGGCGGCGGGCGGCGGACCGGCGGGCGCGAGCCACTGGCGGTGCTCGGAGTTCACCCCGAAAGCGGCAAGGAGCTCAAGGTTATGGAGGGGCGGTTCGGCGCTTATGTCACCGACGGCACGACCCACGCGACTCTGCCTAAATCGGCCGACCCCAAGGCGGTGACGCTGGAAGAGGGGGTCGTGCTGATCGACGAAAAGGCGGCCAAGGGTCCGGCCAAGGGCAAGAAGAAGGTCGCGAAGAAGAAGGCGCCGGCGAAGAAGAAAGCCTAGCGGCAGGCTCGACACTCGGGGTCGGCGGGGAGGCGCATCGTCCGCCATTCGAGCGTCGCCCCGTCGAACAGAAACAGTTTCCCCGCCGCATCGTTGCCGATGCCGACGATGGTACTGACGGCCATTAGCGCGGCGAACTGACCGATCGTGCCGACTAGCGCGCCGAGCACGCCCTGCTCGGCGCAAGTATCGCAATCGTCGGCGTCGAACGCGTCGCCGACGAAGCAGCGGTAGCAGGGCGCTCCAGCAAGATGGCCCCTGAACAGCCCGACCTGGCCCTGGAATTGCGCGGCGGCGGCGGACAGCAAGGGGATGCCGAGCGCGACGGCGGTGTAGCTGACGATCAGCCGGGTGGCGAAATTGTCGGTGCCGTCGAGGATCAGGTCGTGGCCGAAGAGGAGTTCGGCGGCGTTGGCCGGATCAACCCGCGTCTCGATGGCAACGACCTCGACGAACGGGTTGAGCGCATTGACGAATTGCGCGGCGAGGACTGCCTTGCCCTGGCCGATCTGGTCGCTGCGATAGAGCGGCTGGCGCTGGAGGTTGGAGAGGTCGACCGCGTCGCCGTCGATGATCGTCAACTGGCCGACCCCCGCCCCCGCGAGTGCCGGGATCACCGCACAGCCGATGCCACCCGCGCCGACCACCGCGACCCGCGCCGCCTTCAGCCGCTGCTGCCCCGCGCCGCCGACCTGCGGCAGGACGATGTGGCGGGCGTAGCGTTCGAGTTCCTCGTTCGTGAATGGTGCGGGGGTCATCGCCCGGTCGAGCCGAAGCCTCCGGCACCGCGATCCGTCGCGTCCAATTCCGCCACCTCGTCGAACTCGGCCTTCGTCACGGCCGCCGGGACGAGCTGGGCGATGCGTTCGCCACGCCGCACCGGGAAGGGCTCGGGGCCGTGGTTGATCATCAGGATCTTGAGCTCGCCGCGATAGTCGCTGTCGATTGTGCCGGGGGTGTTGGGGACGGTCACACCATGTTTGAACGCCAGTCCCGAGCGCGGGCGGACCTGGATTTCGTAGCCATCGGGGATGGCGAGTTTGAAGCCGGTCGCGACGGCGTGGCGCTGGCCGGGCGCGAGATCGAGGTCTTCGGCGGCGACCACGTCCATGCCAGCCGCGCCCGGCGTCGCATAGGCGGGCAGCGGCAGGTCCTCGCCATGCGGCAGGCGGGCGATCTGGATGCGGATCATGCAAGTTCCTGAATAATGCGGTCGATCAGACGGGCGGCGACGGCGTCCTTGGTGCCGGCCTCCCACGCCTCGTCGCCGGCGGCGGTGATGAGGTGAACCTGGTTGTGGCTGCCACCCATCACGTCGCCCGACACGTCGTTGGCGACGATCCAGTCGGCGCCCTTCGCGGTGCGCTTGGCGGTGGCATTGGCGACGAGGTTTTCGGTCTCGGCCGCGAAGCCGATGAGCAGGCGCGGGCGCTGCGGACGGGCGGCGAGGGTGGCGAGAATGTCGGGGTTGGCGGTGAAGGTGAGTGCGGGCGGACCGGCGCTCTTCTTGAGCTTGACCGGCGACGGTGCGACCTTCCAGTCGGCGACCGCGGCGACGAGGATCGCGACGTCGGCGGGCAGCGCTGCCTCGACCGCGGCGGCCATCTGCTCGGCGGTCTCGACGTCGATGCGGGCGACGCCGCCGGGGGTGGGCAGCGCGACCGGGCCGGCGATCAGGGTGACGCGGGCACCGGCGTTCGCGGCGGCGGCGGCGATGGCGAAGCCCTGCTTGCCCGAGGAGCGATTGGCGATGACGCGGACGGGGTCGATCGGTTCGTGAGTCGGGCCGGCGGTGATGAGGATGTGGTGGCCTGCAAGGGCAAGGGAACCAGTCGCCAAGGACAGTCCTTCGACAAGCTCGGGACGAACGGAAACGAGGGCGACCACCTGTTGGAAAATGTCTTCCGGCTCCGGCAGTCGTCCGGGACCGAACTCGCCGCACGCCATGGCGCCGTCGTCTGGGTCCATCACCGTCACCCCGTCGGCCTTCAACCGTGCCACGTTGCGTTGGGTGGCGGGGTGGAGCCACATGCGGACGTTCATGGCGGGGGCGACGACGACCGGCTTGTCGGTCGCTAGGAGGAGGGTGGTCGCCAGGTCGTCGGCCACGCCGGCCGCCATCTTCGCCAGCAGGTCGGCGGTTGCCGGGCACACCAGGACGATGTCGGCGGCGCGGCTGAGCTGGATATGGCCCATCTCGCTCTCGTCCTTGAGGTCCCACAGCGAGGTGTAGACCGGGCTTTCGGCGAGCGCGGCGAGCGTCATCGGGGTGACGAAATGAGCCCCGCCGGCAGTCAGGACGGGGGTGACTGCATGGCCGGCCTTGCGGAACAGGCGGATCAGCTCGCTCGCCTTGTAGGCGGCGATGCCTCCGCCGACGATGAGCAGGATGCGGGCCATGTGCGGTCCCTGCCAAGCGTGGGCGGGAGAGTCGAGGGCTAGCGCTGTTCCTGGGCCTCCGCTTCGGTTTCGATCAGCGACGGCGGGACGATGCCCGAGGCGAGGATGTCGGCGAAGGCGTCGCGCATCACGAACGGGCGGTGGGCAACCTCGGCACGGTGCGAGGCGAGGGTGAGGAGGTGGTCGAGCTGGAACTTGCCGACGATGTAGCTCGGGCCATAGCCGGGCTGGCGCAGGTAGAGCAGTTGCTCGAACCCGACGAGGCGGCTCGACGCGTCGGACCAGCCGCGCGGGGTCCAGGCGGCGTGGAACTTGCCGGCCTCGGCCAAGCCGATCTCGTTGGCCTGGACGCGCAGCGAGGCGAGACCGCGCGCGGCGCGGTTGGCGAGCATCGCCCACACCAGCTCGCGGCCGTGGGGCTCGTCGTCATAGGCGCCGGCCTGCATCACCAGCTCCTCCATCGCGGTGGCGAAGCCTTCCGAGCGGTCTTCGTAAATGTTGAACAGCGGCGGAGTGTCGCGGATCGGGCTGGGGTGCGGCTCGACCCGCAGGTGCGCCAGCTCGATCCAGTGGTATTGGTGGCTGGCCAGCGGCGCTGGGTCGAACGCGGTGACGTGGGTGAAGAAATTGCGGTTGGCGAGCGGGGTATAGTCGCCGGTTTGCGCGGCGAGGGCGGCGCTGTACTCGGGGCGGTCGACTGTGAATCCGGCGTCGACCATCAGGCGGTAGAGCTGTTGGGTGCGGCGGTCGGCGAATTTGCGATACGCCTTCGGGTCGCCGATCGCGGTGATCGGCGGGGCGTTGCGGTTGCGGACTTCCTCCAGCCGGAGCGAGGCGAGCGAGCGGTCGAGTTCGCGCTGGAGCAGGGTGCGCTGCTGGTCGAAGTTATACGGGCTGAGCAGGACGTGGGTCAGATACCAGTCGTAATTGGCCTTGCCAATGCCCGACGGGCCGATGCGGCGCGGGGCCTGCGCCTTGATCCACCGGGCAAAATCCTCGGTGGCGAGGCGGGCGGCGTGGATGGCGGAGCGCAACGCAGGGCTCGCGTTGTCGAGGTTGGCGGGGCGCTTGCCGGCGAGGTCGTTCATGACGAGCGTGCCAGCCTCGAGCGCGGCGAGCACTTCGGCCTGCTCGGCGAAGGCGCGGTCACCATAGGCCCACAGGTCGTGCGCGGTGCTGGGGGCCAGGTTGGTGCGGGCGTCGGTCAGCAGGGCGGGGACCGCGCCGAGTTGCTCGGTCAGTTTCGCGTCGTCGGCGGGGGACAGCGGCCAGGCATAATTATGCAGGTCGATGTTGGGTTCGGCGGACGGGCCTTCGTGCGCTGGAACGTCGCTCATTTCGGCGAAGACGGTCTGGTAATAGCCCGGGTCGCGCGCCCACGGGCGCAGGACGCGGTGGAAGAAGTCGAGGCCGTCGATCTCCGCCCCGATCAGCCGGGCATCGCCGATCTGCGACGCGCTCCACCCGCGCCGGTCGATCGCGGCGAGGCGGCGGCGGAAGGCGGGGATGCCGGCGGCGCGACGGGCCATGGCGGGGGCGCTGTAGTCGGGGCGGCCGTGGGTGATTGCAGGATGGTTGAATGCGCGCCAGTCGGTAAAAAGGCGGACGAGGGCGGCGTGGGTGGCGGTGGCGGCCGGGACGGGTGCTGGCGGGGCGGCATGGAGCGGCGCGGCCAGCGGCAGGAGCGCGGCGACGGCGAGGAGGGCGTAGCGCATGGGGTGATGTTCCTTGAGCAGAGCGAGTCGGCCGCGATCTTCACCGATGTTCACACTGACGTCCGGTCAAAGTTCACGAAAGTTCACACGGTTTGAGCGTTATGACGGGTCGAAGGGGGCATTCGGTGAGGGTGGCGGATGAGGGAACGATCACGCATCATTCGAGGAGCGTGGCAGAAACGGGAGGTGTAGGACAGGGGAATGAGTCCGGTCTCGTTCCTGCTCTCGACCCAGTGGCAGTCGTTCAACCCGCGTGGGCCAACGACAGTCACCGCTCATCCCTCGGGAATGCCATTCGGGATCAAGCCGGCCGATTGCGCTATTCAGAAATGCACGCTCCTTGCCGCTTGTTGCCATGACGAAATTGCTGATGCTGCTGTGAATTAGAACCGGGACGACACGCCGATGTACGCTTGCATGTCCGGGGAGACGCGGTTGAGGCCGATGTTCGTCCCGGCGTCGAACTGAAGCGTCGGCCGCGCGAGAAAGGCGACCGCGAAGTCGGCCGAATATTGGTGGACATGGCCCACCGGTTCGTAATTCTGCGCGGTCCACAGCTCGGCAGAAACGGTCAGCTTCGATGACAGCGTCTTGCCGACATTGAACGCGCCGACGAGCTGTGCGTGATGGCCGTCGAGATCGGCGTTCTCGAGATCGTCGATTTCCGGCGTGACGGTCAGCGAGAACCCGTCCGGGAGCGTAAACACCCCGGTCGCGACGAGCCCGCCCTCGACCTTGCGATTGCCGATGCCCAGCTTGGCGGTGGGAATCTTCACAAAGGGCTCGAGCGCGAACTGCGCCTCGGCATCGCTCGACGTCAGCCGCTGCTTGACCCGCAGATACAGGTCGCCGACGCCGCGGGTCGAAGTCGATCCCGTCGAATCGCGGGTGTGGATGGTCTCATAGGGCGTGATCGACGCCTCGATGTCGGTTGAATCGCTGAGGCCATATTTGAGCAACGGGTTGGTGTAGAGAATCGTGTCGGTGCGCAATCCGCCGTCGCTGTCCCGCGACCAGTTTACGATGTCGGTCTCAAGCTGGAGCATGCCCTTGGGCACAGTGCAGGCCGAGGTCGCCTTGGACGGCCGGTCGGTGCACAGCGGGGGCGCGCCAGCAGCGACAGCGTCAGACGGCAACAGCGCGGCGACGGCGAGGAGGGCGTGGCGCATGGGGCGAGGATCCTTGGGCGGGGCGATTTGGACGCGATCTTCACGGTGACGTCCGTTCAAAGTTCACGAAAGTTCACACGGTATGGGGGGTGCATTCGGGTCGAAGGGGGCGATCGGTGAGGGTGGTGGACGAGGACCAATGACGCGTCATTGGGGGAGCGTGGCAGAAACGGCGGCTGTAGGACAGGGATTGAATCGGGCGGTCTTGCTGTCACCATTGCTAATTCGGATATCGGCGCAATGTCTGCTTTCGACCCATTGCGGACATTAGCCTTCGGTCGATTTAAGTTGCAATCATCCTCCCCTGGAGGATAACCGCTCCTCGATGAAGCACGAGTCCCATCCCCAAATCGTCAAGCGACTTAAGCGGGCGAACGGTCACCTGACCTCAGTGATCGCGATGATCGAAAGTGGCCGCAAGTGCGTCGATCTCGCGCAGCAGCTTCACGCAGTCGAGTGCGCGATCACGAACGCCAAGCGCGCGCTGATCCATGATCACATTGACCACTGCCTGGCCGAAGGGATTGCTCCGGGCGAGCCGGTTAGCCAGGCGGCGCTGGAGGAATTCAGGCAATTGGCGAAATACCTATGAGGTGCACAGTATGATAAACATTCGCGATTGGCTTGGCTTCGGCGGACACGCGGTGAACGGCGGTCATCCGGCGCACGACGACCACGGCGCTCAAGGTCACGGCCATACCCACGGCGTGATTGACCCGTCGTTGACGAGCTCGGATCGGGGCATTTGGGCGATCAAATGGTCGTTCGTAATCCTCGCCATGACTTCCGCGTTTCAGTTCGTCATTGTTTTGGTGTCGGGATCGGTCGCGCTGCTCGCCGACATGATCCACAATGTCGGCGATGCCACGACCGCTATTCCGTTATGGTTCGCGTTCGTGCTTGCCCGGCGCGAACCGTCCAAGACCTTTACCTACGGCCTCGGCCGGGTCGAGGATTTGGCGGGCATACTCATCGTCCTCATCATCCTGTTCAGCGCGGTATTCGCGGGTTACCAGGCGATCCATCGCTTGCTCAATCCGGAGCCGGTGACGCATCTTGGCTGGCTCGCCCTCGCCGGATTTATCGGCTTCGTTGGCAATGAAGTGGTCGCCGTCTTTCGCATCCGCGTCGGTCGCCAGATGAACAGCGCGGCGCTGATCGCCGATGGCTATCACGCGCGGACCGATGGATTGACCTCGCTGGCGGTGGTGCTCGGTGCGTGCGGAGTGTGGCTCGGCTATCCGCTCGCCGATCCGATCGTCGGCCTGCTGATCACGATCACGATCGGTGGGATCGTTTGGCAATCGGCCAAGGCTGTCATCACGCGAACGCTCGATGGCGTGGACCCCAGTGTGACGGCCGAGATTCGCCATTCGGCCGAACATGTTGCCGGGATTGCGAGCGTAACCGATGCCCGTGCCCGATGGATCGGACACGAATTGCATGCCGACGTCGCAATCCAAGTGGACGAAAAATTGTCGTTGCCCGCCGCGATGGCCATCGCCCGAAATTTGAAGTCCGAACTGCTGGCCCACACGCCCGCCCTCAAGACCGCGAACGTAACATTCGAGCATTCGGAGTTGGCTAAAGTCCATTTGGACGCGGTCGCCGATCGACACTCCGGCCATCATGCGCCCGAGCCGTTTCGCTTTAGAAGTCCGATCAGTGACGGCACGCTAGCCATAGTCGATACGCCGCAAGGCGAGCGGATGCGTCTCACCTTGGAACGCCACAGTGACGACCTCGGCGCCGAGGTTGTAATCAATCGTGAAGGTGAGGGTGTCGAGACAATCCCGCTTTTCACGACCGATGAGCCAATGATCTTGCAAAGCGCCAAAGCGCCCCGCGAGCCCCACGCCTTTCACGCCGTCCTGCAGCTGGTCAAGAAAGATCAGGCTGATCGGCTTCCGTTTGAGATGGCTGAGCCCGAGGGGCACCAACATTAGGCGGGACCGGCGTATGGAACTTTGACTACTGCAATCGAGCTCGCGACAATGCTAATGTCCGCTTTTCACCGATTGCGGACATTGGCCGCGCTCTGATCCACAGTCGAACAAAGCCGCTATTGCAACAGCACTGCCGCCATTGCCGCTGCGCCGACAAACGCCGCGACCACCGCTATCACAACCGTCTCCCACCCCCGCCGCCCCTCGAACACCCGCACCGTTGCCAGTGGCGGCGGCGGCGGGGCGGCGCCTTGCGCTGCAGCACGGCGTCGAGGCGCTTGATCAGTTCGGGGATGAGTTTCGCCGTGCGGGCGAGGTCGATGATCGCGTCGGCGGCGAAGGCTTCGGGGCCGAGTTCGCCGCGGATCCATTCCTTGAGGAAGGGTTCGGCCGCTTCCCACATGTTGACGTCGGGATCGAGCGCGGTGGCGACGCCTTCTTCCATGACCATGGTCTTTTGCAGCAACAGCAGATGGGGCTGGGTCTGCATGTCGAAATCGCGGGTGATCGAGAACAGGCCTTCGAGCATGCGGCCGACACTGATCTCCTTGACGGGCAGGCCGCGGATCGGCTCGCCGACGGCGCGCAATGCGGTGGCGAATTCGGCGACATTGTGGTGCGACGGGACATATTGCGCTTCGAAATGAATCTCGGCGACGCGCTGATAATTTCCGGTGATGAGGCCGTAGAGGATTTCCGCCAGCCACATCCGCGCGCGGCGATCGATGCGGCCCATGATGCCGAAATCGATCGCGGCGAGGCGGCCGTCGGGGAGGGCGAAGAGATTGCCCTGGTGAAGGTCGGCGTGGAAGAAGCCGTCGACCACCGCCTGGCGCAGGAAGGCGCGGATGAGGATGGTGGCGAGCGCCTTGGGGTCGTGGCCGGCCTCGATGAGCTTGTCGCGGCGGGTGAGCTTGATCCCGTCGATCCATTCGAGCGTCAGGACGCGGCGGGCGGTGCGGCGCCAGTCGATCTCGGGGACGTAGAAGCCGGGCTCGGCGAGCATGGTCTGCTTGAGCTCGGAGGCCGATGCGGCCTCGCGCTGGAGATCGAGCTCGCGCCGGGTCCATTGTTTGAAGTGAGCGATGACGAGGCGCGGGCGCAGGCGCTCAGCCTCGCCGCCGAGCAGTTCGACGTGAGCGGCGGCCCATTCATAAGTTTCGAGCGCGCGGGCGAATTCCTCCTCGATCCCGGGGCGCAACACCTTGATCGCGACGGTGCGGCCTTCGGTGGTGACGGCCTTGTGGACCTGAGCGATCGAGGCAGCGCCGACGGGGATGGGGTCGATCGACTGGAACAGGGTTTCGATCGGGCCGCCGAGGCCCGTTTCGATCGCGGCGCGGATGGCGGCGAAGGGGGCGGGGGGGAGCGAGTCCTGCAGCCGCATGAGGTTGACGGCGGCGACGTCTCCCACCAAATCAGGACGCGTGGCGAGCGCCTGGCCAAGTTTGATCGCGGCCGGGCCGATCGCCTGCAGCGCGGCGGCGTAGTCGGGCACGGCGGGCTGGTGTAGGCCGAAGCGGGCGAGGCGGAGCAGGCGGCGGACGGCGGGCGGAGTCAGCGGATCGCGCTCGATCCCCTGCAGCGCGCCGTGGCGGGCGAGCGTGCGGCCCCATTTGAGGAGGCGGAAGAGGTGGGTGGCGGAGGTGGTCATGCGATTCTCCTCCCCACGATTTCGCGGGGAGGTGGCGGC
>NZ_JANMWY010000269.1:0-3711 GCF_031380695.1 Sphingomonas sp.
CGGAGTTGGCGGAGATATTGGCGCTGGCGGCGCGCGTGCCCGATCATGGCAAGCTGTTCCCGTGGCGGTTCGTGACGATTGGGGCGGAGCAGCGCGATGCCCTTGCGACATTGCTCCAGCGGGCGCTGGCGGCCGAAGACCCCGATGCGCCACGCCTCAAGCAGGAGAAGGCCGACGAGTTCGCGCACCAGGCGCCGTCGCTCGTCGTCCTGATTTCCGCCGCCATCGCCGACCACAAGATCCCGCTGTGGGAGCAGGAGCTATCAGTCGGCGCGGTGGCGATGAACCTGCTGCTGGCGACCCATGCGATGGGCTACGTCGGCGGGTGGATCACCGGCTGGCCGACGTACTCGCCGATGGTTGCGGCGGCCCTGTGCGCGCCGGGCGAGCGAATTGCCGGTTTTTTCTTCCTCGGTTCGCCCGGTCGGCCGCTGGAGGAGCGGCCCCGTCCCGAGGTGACGCAGGTCGTGAGCGCATGGTCCCCGCCTGCGGTGTGACAATTGCTATCGCATGCGCCGTGCTGTATTACAACAGCATGACGCTTCGCTCGACTCACGAAAAACCGGTTTATGTGCGTCTGCGCGAGGTGATTTCGGACGCGATTCTGCCGGGCGGTTCAACGACGGCGACCCCCTGCCGTCGGTCCGCACGCTGGCCGTGGAGGAAGGCGCCAACCCGCTGACCGTGGCCAAAGCCTATCAGGGATTCCAGGACGAGGGATTGGTGCTGGTCAAGCGCGGCATCGGCATGTTCGTCGCGCCGGGTGCCCGCGCCCGCCTGCGCGAATCCGAACGCGACCGGTTCATGACCAGCGAGTGGCCCGCCATTCGTGAACGCATGGCGCGGCTGGGGATCGATCCGGGCGAGTTGATCGAGGGCGAGAAGGCTTAGGCCAGCGCGGCCGCCCCTGCCGACGTCAACGCTTCCATCCCATAACCCGCTGCCCCCGCCAGGCCGATCGCCTCACCGACCACCACCGCGCCGAAATAATCGGATGCGGCGCGGGTGCGCTGGTCGAACTCGCCGTCACCGACCGCCGCGCGCGCCGTGCGTTCCAGCAACCATCCCGCAACCAGCACCGCACACATCGTCAGGAACGGCGCGCTGCCGGCATTGCGGTCGTCCGCCCCGGTGGCACGCATCGCCACCGCAATTACTTCGACCGCATCCGCAAGAGTCATCAGGCGCGGATTGGAAATCTCGGCGCGGATGTCGGCGAGCAGCGCGTCGAACGCCGCGCCGCCGTCGAGCCCCAGCTTGCGCCCGACCAGATCCGCCGCCTGAATCCCGTTGGTGCCTTCGTAGATCGGGGCGATGCGCGCGTCGCGCAGATGCTGCGCCGCGCCGGTTTCCTCGACGTAGCCCATGCCGCCATGAACCTGGATCCCGATGCTCGCGATGTCGCAGCCGATGTCGGTCGCCCACGCCTTGGCCAGCGGGGTCAGCACCTCCGCGCGAAGCCCCGCCTCATGGTCGCCCGCCGCCTTCCGATCGAGCTGCCCGAACGCATAATAGGTCAGTGCCCGCGCGCCATTGGTCAGCGCGCGCATCCGCAGCAGCATCCGCCGCACATCGGGATGATCGGCGATGGCGCGACCGTGCTGGCGGCGGTCGAGCGCATAGGCCACCGCCCGCTGGGTCGCCCGCTCGCCGATCCCGACGCCCTGCAGCGCGACATTGAGCCGGGCGTTGTTCATCATCGTGAACATCGCCTTCATGCCGGCCATTTCCGCGCCGATCAGCCATCCGGTCGCCCCCTCGCCACCGTCGCCGAACGCCATGACGCAGGTCGGCGAGGCGTGAATGCCCAACTTATGTTCGATCGAGACGCAGCGAACGTCGTTGCGGCTGCCGTCGGCAAGGAATTTGGGCACCAGGAACAGCGAGATGCCGCGCGTTCCCTCCGGCGCGCCGGGCGTGCGGGCGAGAACCAGGTGAACGATGTTCCCGGCCAGATCATGCTCGCCGTAGGTGATGTAGATCTTCGTGCCCGTAATGCGCCACGATCCGTCCGGGACCGGTACCGCGCGGGTCTTGAGCGCACCGACGTCGCTGCCGGCCTGCGGCTCGGTCAGGTTCATCGTCGCCGACCATTCGCCGCTGACGATCTTCGGAAGCACGTCGGCCCGCTGCGCGTCCGAACCATGCGCCTCCAATGCCTCGATGCCGCCCATGCTCAGCATCGGACAGAGTGCGAAGCCGACGTTGGCGGCGTTCAGATCCTCCATCAGCGCCGCCGACAGCGCCAGCGGCAACCCCTGCCCGCCGGCCGCGACCGGCGCGGCCAGCGTCATCCAGCCGCCCTCGACGAAAGCGGCATAGGCGGCCCTGTAGCCTTCGGGCATGGTCACCACCCCATCGCTCCAGCGCGCGCCAACCGTGTCCCCGATCCGGTCGAGAGGGGCGAACTGCCCTTCCGCAAACTGCGCCGCGCCGTCGAGCACCGCGTCGACCGTTTCCGCCGTCGCATCGGCGAAACGCTCGGTTGCGGCCAGTTCGGCGATGCGCACGACCTGCTCGAGGACCAGGCGCTGGTCGCGAACGGGGCAGGCGAGACTCATGCGGTTTTCCTTGGCTTGTGACGGCCGGGGCTATAGCCGCCACGCCATGCCCCCGCCAGCCATTCTCCCTGCAAATTCGGATGGAATTGCGAGCGCCGCGCGGCTGATCGCCGAGGGCCAGCCGGTGGCGATGCCGACCGAGACGGTTTACGGGCTGGCGGCGGATGCGACCAATGGCGAGGCGGTGGCGCGCATTTATGCCGCCAAGGGCCGCCCGAACTTCAACCCGCTGATCGTCCACGTCGCTACCCAAGCGGCGGCGGAACGGATTGGCGTGTTCGACGCGGCGGCGCGGGCCTTGGCTGAGCAGCATTGGCCGGGGCCGCTGACCTTGGTCGTACCGTTGCGCGCGGACGCCGGGATCGCGGCGCTGGTGACGGCTGGCCTCGCGACCATCGCCCTGCGCGTCCCGGCGCACCCGGCGATGCAGGCTCTCCTCGCCGCAACGGGCATGCCGCTCGCCGCCCCTTCGGCCAACGCGAGTGGCAAGATCAGCGCCACGCGGGCCGGGCATGTGCTGGCCAGCCTCGGCGACCGCATCGCGCTGATCATCGACGGCGGACCATGCGAGCGCGGGATCGAGAGCACGATCGTCGCCGCGACCGGCGGGCCGTTGCGGCTGCTGCGCCGGGGACCGATCGAGGTCGATGCGGCGGAGCAGGCTAGTGGACCAATCGAAGCACCCGGCCAGCTAGCCAGCCACTACGCGCCGTCGAAGCCTTTGCGGTTGGAAGCAATCACTGCCGCAGATGACGAGTTCCACATTGGGTTTGGCACTGTGACGGGCGATGCGTCGCTTAGCCTGTCGGGCGATCCGGTCGAAGCAGCGGCGCGGTTGTTCGACTTGCTTCACCAGGCCGACGCTTCATCGGCGCCCAGCATCGCAGTGGCACCGGTACCGGGTGACGGTCTTGCGGCAGCAATCAGGGACCGATTGAAGCGCGCGGCGGCTCCAAAATAAATCGTCATTCCCGCGAAAGCGGGAACCCAGTCTTTCCTTGTTTGCGCTGGGTCCCCGCTTTCGCGGGGATGACGAAGATATGTTCGCTCGACTATTAAGCGCTAACGTCGCTTTTCAGCTTCAACTGGCTCTTGCGCAATTTCGCCAGCTTCGGCGGGATGGTCGCCAGGCAGTAGGGGTTGCGCTGGC
>NZ_JANMWY010000304.1:0-3145 GCF_031380695.1 Sphingomonas sp.
GAACCTACCTCGTCGGTAATGCTTCCAAGCTTCATTCCTATTGTCATGCGGCACCTTTCAAAATTACGTCCGCCCGCTCGAACACCCTCTCAAACATCGCCGCATCCAGCCGTCGCGTGTTCTGGTTGTAGCGGCTGCAATGGTAGCTCGACAGCAGCACCCGCCCGTCGCCAGCAACATGCTCCGCGCCATGCGCGAACTTGGTCGCGGAGGGCTTCAAGCCCAGCGCCCGCGCTGCCGCGACATGGGCGATCTGGCCCAACGCGATGATCACCCGCACGTTCGGCAGCGCGGCGAGGCCGGCCTCCAAATACGGGCGGCACTCGGCGATCTCGGACGGTTCGGGCTTATTCTGCGGGGGCAGGCACTTGACGGCGTTGAGGATCACCGCGCCCGTCAGCCGCAAGCCATCGTCGCGTTCCGCCGCGAACTTCCCCTCGCTCAGCCCGAACTTGGCCAGCGTCGCGTAGAGCAGTTCCCCCGCAAAATCCCCCGTGAACGGCCGTCCCGTCCGGTTTGCCCCATGCTTCCCCGGCGCGAGCCCGACGATCGCCAGCCATGCCTGCGGGTCGCCGAACGCCGGCACCGGCGCATTCCACCAGCCGGGATGCTCGGCGCGCAACTCCTCCCGAAACCCCGCCAGCCGCGGGCAGCGCGGACAATCGCGCGGCGCTTCTGCGGTCGGGATCGGCGACAGGTCGGCGGGGGTGGCGAAAGGCATCGCAGCCTCGTAGGCGAGCGGCGATGGCCGACGCAAATCACCTCTACGCCATCGCCATCGGCTCCAACCGCTCGCACGGCCACCACGGCGCGCCGGCCGGAGTCGTCGCGTCCGCCATCGCCACGCTCGACGAACGCTTCACCCTGTTCGACGCCTCGCCGCTGATCCTCAATCCCGCCACCGGCGGTGCTGGCCGAGAGTTCGCCAATGCGGTCGCGATCATCGAAAGCGATCTCGACCCCCGCGCCCTCCTCGCCGCCCTCAAATCTATCGAGCGCAGCTTCGGCCGCCGCCCCGGTCGCCGCTGGGGGCCGCGCGTGCTCGACCTCGATATCGTCGCATGGAGCGGCGGCACGGTCGCCAGCCGCACCCTCACCATCCCTCACCCGCGCCTGACCCAGCGCGCGTTCGTCCTTGCCCCGCTCGCTGCAATCGCCCCAGAATGGCGGATCGTCGGGTCACTGACCGCGCGCCACCTCAACGCACGCCTTGCCCGCGCGGTCCCGCGCCGCTAACGGCATCGGCGCGTGAGGGCCCTTAGCTCAGTTGGTAGAGCACGTGACTTTTAATCACTAGGTCGCTGGTTCGAACCCAGCAGGGCTCACCACGCTTCACTCGGTAACACGGACAACCCTATGGCAGCCTTTAAAGACCCCGATTTCAATACCCGAACCGCCGCGGCCCGTGCTGCCAGGCAACGCGCTCTTGACCGGCTTCGCGACAAGCCAGTGCCCGATCCTGCGATCGTCGCTGCGCGCGATGAAGCCCGTGTGGCCCGCGAAATCGTTGAACGCCAGCGCCGAGCTGCTCGCCAGAATGAAGCCAAGGAGCAGAAGGCACGGGCTGCCCAAGCGAAGGCCGAGGCATTGAAAGCCGCCGGCGAAGCAGCCGACCGACCCGCACTCAGTGAAACCGAACTCAAGGCACTTCGCGATGCTCGATATGCTTCGCGGAAGGCCCGCCGGCGTTGACGCCACGCGAACTGCTTGGCGTTGCTGAAGTTCCGGGCGGTGCACCCCTGCGGCTTGTGCGGCATGGCCGCGACTTCATGATCATGCTTGAACGCAATGAGCTGATGAGCAGCCGGATGAGTGGCTCCGAGGCGGCTCTTGGGAAGTTGACGTGCGAGCGGATGGTCGTGCGCCCCGCGACCCGGATTCTCATCGGCGGCTACGGGATGGGTTTCACCTTGCGGGCAGTCTTGGAGGGCATCGCCGACGACGCGAAGATCATCGTTGCCGAGCTCGTGCCTGAAATCATCGATTGGGCCCGCGAGCCGATGCAGGCGCTGACCGGTAATTGCCTGGATGATCACCGGGTCGAAATCCGCATTCAGGATGTCGCCGAGTCGATTTGGGAAGGTGGCTTCGATGCCATTCTGCTCGATGTCGATAATGGTCCCGATGGTTTGACCCGCGCGGCGAACAATCGCCTCTATTCGGCCCACGGACTGGCCATCGCGCGCGCCGCGCTGCGACCCGGTGGCGTCCTTGCCATTTGGTCGGCTGCCAGCGACGCGGCGTTCAAGCGCCGCCTCACGAGGTCAGGGTTCGTGGTCGAGGAACTGCATGTTCATGCCCGAACGAACGGCAAGGGACCAATTCATTACATCTGGTTCGCCAAGGCCTGCTGAGCGCCCATTTGCCGTCACTCGAGCGAGGTTCGCTAGGGCCTGAGACCCGTCATCTATGGCGCGGGCATTTAATCGGGTGTCAGAGTGTGCGACCGTGGGTATGTTGGAACGATGGACAGGAAAAGCAGCTGACATGGTGGCGACAGTCGATCTCGTCCCGGATTGGAATCGTCACATCCGCCTCGTAACGGATAGCCCGATCCCGTCGGTGATCAGCGATCCGCGGCTGCCTGATAATCCGATCGTCGCCTGCAACGGCCCGTTTTGCGAACTGACCGGGTACTCGGCTGAGGAAGTGTTGGGACGGAACTGCCGTTTTCTTTCGGGTCCGGCGACCGAGCCATGGCTGACAGAGGAAATCCGCCGCGGCGTGCGCGAACATCAGCCGGTGCTGGTGGAGATACTCAATTACAAGCGCAACGGCCAACCGTTCCGAAACGCCGTCCTGGTCGCACCGATCTACGACGAGCACGATGCGCTGTTGTATTTTTTGGGGTCGCAGCTCGAAATCGATGCCGATGCATCGGCATCATCAAGCATGCGCCGAATCCGTGCCGCAGAAATGGTGAAGGCGTTATCGCCGCGGCAGGGACAGGTGCTCAAACTGGTGGCGAATGGGCTTCTGAACAAGCAGATCGCAGCGGAACTCGATCTCGCCGAAAAAACGGTCAAAATGCACCGCGCAATCCTGATGAACCGGCTGGGGCTGCATACGACAGCCGACATGATCCGTCTTGCCGTCGAGGCAGGCCTCTAACTGATCGCTGCTTTCGATACGGCACAAGGTCCGT
>NZ_JANMWY010000320.1:0-2336 GCF_031380695.1 Sphingomonas sp.
GGACAGCGCCGCTGCCTGCTCGTGACGAACCAATATGTGGCGCAGCTTCGATCCGGGCAGGGCATCGTAGAGCGGCATGATCGCACCGCCGGGATAGCCGAACACGGTCGTCACGCCTTCGCGCTCGAGCGCCTCCACCACGAGACGCGCGCCGGTCACCGCTTTCGCAGCGGTGTCGGAAACGGGCAGGGAGGAGACGCTCGCCATGGTCACGCGGCCTTTGTTTCGGGCTGCGACTGCAGCCACTTCATGTTGCGGCGCAGGGCAGCGCCGGTCTTCTCGAGCGGCAGGTCGAGATCGGCCTTCAGCATCGCGTCATAGTTGGGCTTGCCCGCCGCATTCTCGGCGATCCAGTCCTTGGCGAACTTGCCGTTCTGGATGTCGGTCAGCACTTCCTTCATCCGCGCCTTGGTCTCGTCGTTGATGACGCGCGGTCCAGAGACGAAATCGCCATATTTGGCGGTTTCGGAGATGAACTTGTGCATCCCGGCCAGGCCGCCTTCGTAGAGCAGGTCGACGATCAGCTTGAGCTCATGGAGGCATTCGAAATAGGCGACCTCGGGCTTGTAGCCGGCCGCGACCAGCGTCTCGAACCCGGCGTTGACCAACTCGCTCGCGCCGCCGCACAGCACCGCCTGCTCGCCGAACAGGTCGGTTTCGGTCTCTTCGCGGAAGGTCGTCTCGATCGCCCCGGCGGTGGTGCCGCCGATGCCCGAGGTATAGGCCATCGCCTTGTCGCGCGCGGCGCCGGTCTTGTCCTGATGGACGGCGAACAGCGCGGGGACACCGCGGCCGATCTCATATTCGCGGCGGACCAGGTCGCCCGGGCCCTTGGGGGCGACCAGGATGACGTCGATGTCGTCGCGCGGCTCGATCTGGCCATAGAGGACCGAAAAGCCGTGGGCGACGAGCAATGTGTCGCCGGCCGACAGGTTCGGGGCGATGTCGTCGGCGTAGGAGGCGCGGTGGGCCATATCGGGTGCCAGCAAAGCGATCAGCTGTGCTTCCTTCGCTGCCTCGGCGGGCGAGATAGTGCGGAAGCCGTCGGCCTTGGCCTTGCGCTCGGCGCCGCCACCGGCGCGGGCACCGACGATCACGGTGAAGCCGCTGTCGCGCAGGTTGCGCGCATGGCTGCGCCCCTGGCTGCCATAGCCGATGATCGCGATCGTCTGGCCCTTGAGCGCCGCGCGATTGACGTCGGCTTCCGTGTAAATCCGTTCCACCCTAATTTCTCCTAATCTTTCCGGTCATTCGTTGCACAAAAGAAAACCCCCACTCCGGCGGGGAGCGGGGGTTGGTCTGTGTCCGGTCCGTTGGACCTTATTCAGCCGATCGCCGCCCCATCAATGGAGGTAATAAGTACGAGCGTAAGGAGGAGCGGAGTCGCGCCGACGAGCGTGGGCAAAGCCCCCGTCTTCGTCTCGCTGCTGGTCTCCGTCATCATCGTCACGTCGCGAATCTCGCCTCGCGGGCACCCGATTTGGGATCCCGTGTTGACCTCTCTTAGGCACGAGTGGCTCGATGAAGCAAGTGCAAAACGCCCTTGTGGCGTCAATTTTCAAGGCTATTGAGTGACCGTAACATCCGTTCCGGTGCGCCGGCGACGGTATCCCAAGCGCAGGAATTTCCCATGGTTTCCGATAATTGGCCGTCGCGTGAAATGGTCGAAGGACCGGCGCGGGCGCCCGCCCGGGCGATGCTCCACGCCGCCGGATACGACGCCGAAGACCTCGCCAAGCCGATGATCGCGATCGTTAACAGCTGGTCGACAGTGACGCCGTGCAACATGCATTTGCGCGAACTGGCCGAGCACGTCCGGCGCGGGATCAGCGAAGCGGGCGGCACCCCGGTCGACTTCAATACCATCGTCGTTACCGACGGCATCGCCATGGGCACCAAGGGCATGCGCGCCTCGCTGATCAGCCGCGAAGTCATCGCCGACTCCGCCGAGTTGGCGGTGCGCGGCCATTCGCTCGACGGGATCGTGTTCCTGGTCGGCTGCGACAAGACGATTCCCGCCGCCGCGATGGCCGCCGCTCGGATGGATCTGCCCAGCGTCATCCTTTATGGCGGATCGATCATGCCGGGTCGGCTCGGCGACAAGAAGCTGACCATCCAGGACGTGTTCGAAGCCGTTGGCGCGCATAGCGCGGGGACTATCGACGACGCCGGGCTGAAGGCAATCGAGCAGGCCGCCTGCCCCGGCGCGGGGGCGTGTGTCGGGCAGTTCACCGCCAACACTAAGGCGCTGGCAATGACCTTCCTCGGCCTCTCGCCGATCGGGTTGCACGATGTCACGGCGGTCCACACCGCCCAGCCCGAGGCGGCCGCCGAGG
>NZ_JANMWY010000048.1:0-13388 GCF_031380695.1 Sphingomonas sp.
TGCGGTCGGCCAAGATAACAGGTCGTGGCTCCGGTAGTTCGCTAGGTCCTCATATAAGGCACGAGTGCTTGAATCGTCGCACATTACGGCGGCGACATGACCCGGCGACTGCATCTTGAAAAGCCGCGCCTTGCTCGCCGCGTAGGCGTCGAAGCTCCCGTACCGATCGAGATGATCCGGCGCGATGTTGAGGAGCACCGCGACGTCGCAGTCGAGGCTCTGGGTCAGGTCGATCTGGTAGCTCGACAGTTCGAGCACATAGACCCCGCCTTCGGGCAGCGGCTCCTGCGACAGGATCGGCAGGCCGATGTTGCCGCCCATCAGGCTCGGCACGCCCGCCCCTGCCAAGATGTGGTGGACCAGCGCGGTGGTGGTCGACTTGCCGTTGGTGCCGGTGATCCCGACGACCTTGTGCGGCGGCAGCTCGGGCCGGGCGCGGGCGAACAGTTCGATGTCGCCGATGATCTCGAGCTTCGCGGCGCGGGCGCGGGCGGCGATCGGGTGGCGGTTCAGCGGCAGGCCGGGGGTGACGACGAGCGAGTCGAACAGGGTGAGGTCGGCGATGTCGAGGTCGGCGATCACCAGTTGGACTTCATCTAAGTCGTGCGAAAGCTGCATGACTGCATCGACCGCATTCTCTCGCGCCGCTTCATTCGCATCCCACGCAGTGACCCTGGCACCGCTCGCCAGCAGCGCCTCGACCGTCGCCAGCCCGCTGCGCGCCAGCCCGTACACCGCGTAATGCTTGCCCGCGAAGGCCTTCGCCGTGATCACCGCAGTTTCAACGTGGACAGGCCCGCCAGCGCGAGGATGAAGCTGATAATCCAGAAGCGGATCACCACCGTCGGCTCGCTCCAGCCGAGATGTTCGAAATGATGGTGGATCGGCGCCATGCGGAAGACGCGGCGGCCGGTGCGCTTGAACCAGAACACCTGGACGATGACGCTGACCGCCTCCAGCACGAACAGCCCGCCGACGATCGCCAGCACGAACTCATGATGCGTCGCCACCGCGATCGCGCCGAGTGCGCCGCCCAGCGCCAAGCTGCCGGTGTCGCCCATGAACACCGCCGCCGGGGGCGCGTTGAACCACAGGAAGGCCAGCCCCGACCCGACGATCGCCAGCGTCAGCACCGACAGATCGCCCGCGCCGGGCACGTGCGGGATGCCGAGATAGGTCGCGAACTTCACGTTGCCGACGAGGTAGCTGATGATCAGGAAGGCCAGCGCGGCGATGATCACCGGCATCGTCGCCAGCCCGTCGAGCCCGTCGGTCAGATTGACCGCATTGCCGAACGCGACGATCACGAACGCCCCGAACGGAATATACCACCAGCCGATGTCGATCACCGCGCCATTGTAGAAGGGCAGATAGACGTGCGTGCCGTGGTGCCGGACCATCAGCCAGGTGGCGACCCCGGCGATGATGAATTCGAACAGCAGTCGGGTCTTGCCGGACAGCCCCTTGAGGCTCGCTTTCCGCACCTTGTCGTAATCGTCGAGGAATCCGATCAGGCCGAATCCGGCAGTGACCATCAAGCACGCCCAGACATAAGGGTTGCCGAGGTCCATCCACAGCAACACCGAGACCATCATCGAGATGAGGATCAGCAAGCCGCCCATGGTCGGCGTGCCGCGCTTGGCGAGGTGGCTTTGCGGGCCGTCGCTGCGGATCGGCTGGCCCTTGCCCTGCTTGCTGCGCAGCCAGCGGATGAACCACGGGCCGAGGATCAGCCCGATCGCGAGCGACGTCGCGCTCGCCGCGCCGGCGCGAAAGCTGATGTAACGAATGAGGTTGAGGAGGCCCGGGAAATGAAGATATTCGGCGATCAGGTAGAGCATGACGCCTCCCCTGCCATCGCCGCGACCAGCCGGGCAAGCCCGACCGAGTTGCTTGCCTTGACCAGCACCGCATCGCCCGGCGCGATCAGCGCTCGCAGCATGGCGGTGGCCGCGTCCGCGTCGGCTGCATGATCGAACGGGATGCTGTGACCGAGCGCGGCCTCGAGCGGTCGCATTTCATCGCCGATCAGGATCAGCCGGTCGACATGGGCGGCGTCGATGTCGGGGGCCAGGGCGGCATGAAGCGCGTCGCTCTGCTCGCCCAGTTCGCGCATCGGGCCAAGCACGGCGATCCGCCGCTGCACCCCGCGCTCGTCGCCAAGGCTCTTGAGCGTCGCGCTCATCGAGGCGGCGTTGGCGTTGTAGCTTTCGTCGATCAGCAGCGCGGTGCCGCCGTCCAGTTCGATCCGGTGGCGTTCGCCCCGCCCCTTGAGGCCACCCATGTCGGCCAGTGCGAGACCGGCGGCGGCAAGGTCCGCGCCGACAGCCTCGACCGCCGCCAGCACCGCCAGCGAGTTGGTCACCCAATGATCGCCGCGTTGCGAAATGGTGTAGGTCAGCTCGCTTTCCATCAGCCGCGCGGTGATCAGGCTGCCGCCATTGTCGGAGCGCACGAAATGCAGCGCGGCGACATCGGCATCCTCGCCGCCGAAGGTGATGCACTCGGCCGCGTGGCGCCGCGCTGCCTTGACCAGCTGGTCGCGGTGCGGCGTGTCGTCGGGCACGATGGCGATGCCGCCCGGCTCCAGCCCCTCGAAGATCTCGGCCTTGGCAGCGGCGATCGCCTCCATCGTGCCGAGATTCTCGATATGCGCCGCGGCAATCGCGGTGATCAGCGCGACATGGGGGCGGACGAGGCGGGTCAGCGCCGCGATCTCGCCGGCATGGTTCATGCCGAGTTCGAGCACGGCGAAGCGGGTGTCGCGCGGCATGCGGGCCAAGCTGAGCGGTACGCCGGTATGGTTGTTGTAGCTCTTGACCGAGCGATGGACGCGCCCGCGCCAGTTGCGCTCCAGCGCGTCGGCGAGTGCTTCCTTGGTACTGGTCTTGCCGACCGACCCGGTGACGCCGAGGATCGTGGCTTCGGTGCGGGCGCGGGCGGCGATGGCGAGGTCGGTCAGGGCCTGGGCCACATCGGAGACGAGGACGTGCGGGCCGTCGACCGGCTGCGCAACGATCGCTCCCGATGCGCCCGCTGCTAAGGCGGCGGCGACGAATTGGTGCCCGTCGGCGATCGTGCCCGGCATCGCGACGAACAAGTCGCCCGGCCCGACCTCGCGGCTATCGAACGTCACGCCGCTCACCTCGAACGGCGCGGAGGCGATGCCACCGGTCGCGGTCTCGATCTCGGCGGAGGTCCACAGGACGCTCACGCCGCGCACTCCCGCGCGACCGTCACGTCGTCGAACGGCACGGTGCGGTCGGCCAGTATCTGCCCTTGCTCATGGCCCTTGCCGGCCAGCAGGACGATGTCGCCCGCCCGTGCCTCACGGACCGCCGCCGCGATCGCCTCGCGCCGCCCACCGATCTCGCGCAGGCCCGGCGCTCCGGCGATGATCGCGGCGCGGATGATCGCCGGGTCCTCGCTGCGCGGATTGTCGTCGGTGACGATAGCTAGGTCGCTCAGCGCCGCCGCGACCCGGCCCATCTCCGGCCGCTTGCCTACGTCGCGGTCGCCGCCTGCGCCGAAGACGGTGATCAGCCGTCCGCTGACGTGTGGCCGAAGCGCGGCTATCGCCGCCTCGATCGCATCCGGAGTGTGGGCGTAATCGACATAGACTGGCGCGCCGGCCGGAGTAATCACCGCGCGCTCCAATCGCCCGCGTACCGGCGACAGGCGCCCCATGCCGGCGAAAGTCTCGGCCCACTTGCCGCCGGTCGCCAGCACCAGCCCGGCCGACACCAGTACATTGGCCGCCTGATATGCCCCGATCAGCGGCAGGGCGAGCTTATGCTCCTTGCCCTCGATCCGCAGGACCAACGCCTGGCCGAGCGGGGTTGGCGTCTGGCTGACCAGCGCGATCGTCTCGGCGTCCGGCCCGACCGTGATCAGCTTGAGCCCACGCACGCGAACACGCTCGATGACCTCGGCCGATCGCGGATCGCCGGTCCACACCACGGCGGCACCCGACGCATCGACGACCTCGTCGAACAGCCGCATCTTCGCCGCGAAATAGGCGTCCATGTCGGTATGGTAATCGAGATGGTCGCGGCTGAAATTGGTGAATGCCGCTGCCGCCACCGACTGCCCCTCGGAGCGAAACTGGTCGAGACCGTGGCTCGACGCTTCATAGGCGACGTGGCTGATCCCCATCCGCTCGAGCCCTGCCAGGTTCGACAGGAAGGTGACGATGTCGGGCGGGGTCAGCCCGGTCTTGACCTGTTCATCGGTGGTGGTGACGCCGAGCGTCCCGATCGACGCAGAGCGATGCCCGGCGATGCGCCACAGCTGGCGCACCATCTCGACCGTTGAGGTCTTGCCGTTGGTCCCGGTGACCGCGACGATCGTTTCCGGATAAGGTGCGAACAGCTTGGCTGCGAGCCGGGCGAACAGGCGGCGCGGTTCGGGGTCGGCAAGGTGCACGGCCCCCGCGACTGTCGCCTCGGGCCGGGCGACGACTGCGATCGCGCCGCGCTCGACGGCGGACTCGATAAAATTTTCGCCGTTGGAAACGCTGCCGGGGAAGGCACCGAAGACATTGCCCGGCGCGACCTTGCGATGGTCGATCGCCGCGCCGGTCACGTCGGAATCGCTGTCGATGCCCGCAAGCTCACCCAGGCGCATCGGCTCAATGCTCCTTGGTTTCGTGGACGAACGGCAGCACTTCGCTCATGTTGGCGTCGCGGTGCATGTCGGGACGAATGCCCAGCATTGGCGCGATCCGGCTGATCGTGCGGCTGACCACCGGCGCTACGTTCCACCCGGCGGTGT
This sequence comes from Sphingomonas sp., assembly GCF_031380695.1. Taxonomy (GTDB): domain Bacteria; phylum Pseudomonadota; class Alphaproteobacteria; order Sphingomonadales; family Sphingomonadaceae; genus Sphingomicrobium. The sequence goes on from NZ_JANMWY010000048.1 coordinate 4,774, forward strand.
GGAAGCCATAGGTATCCTTGGTCGCCTTGGGATCATCGAGCATGGCGACGACGACGTAGCGCGGCTCGTCCATCGGGAACACGCCGGCGAAGGTCGTCACGACGGCTGCCGACGTATAGCGGCCGCCGACCAGCTTCTCGGCCGTGCCGGTCTTGCCGCCGACGCGATAGCCCGGCGCATCGGCCTTCTTGCCGGTGCCCTGCGCGACCACGAGCCGAAGCAGCGCGCGCGACTTGTAGCTGGTGTTCTCGCTGAACACGCGGCGACCCGCCCCGACCGGATGGTTGCGATCAACTTTCAGGATCGTCGCCGGATGATAGACGCCGCCGTTGAACAGGGTCGCGTAACCGGTCGCCAGGTGCAGCGGCGTGACCGCGATGCCGTGGCCATAGCCGACGGTCATCGTCGCGATTTCGCCCCAGTCGTTGCCCGGGGTCAGCGTCCGCCCGCGCTCTTTGATCTCGACCGCAACCGGGGCAAGGAAGCCCATTTTCTCGAGGAACGCCCGCTGTCGCGTTGCCCCCACCTGCAGCGCGATCTGCGCGGTGCCGATGTTGGAGCTTTCCTTCATGATTTCGGCGACGGTACACGATCGGCCGAACGGGTGCGTGTCGTGGACGGTGACCTTGCCGTAGTGGAATTCCTTAGGGCAGTTATAGACCTGACCGACCGACTTCACGACGCCCGAATCCATCGCCATGCCGACCGTGAACGGCTTGAAGGTCGAGCCCAGTTCATAGACGCCGAGCGTCGCGCGGTTGAAGCGCGCCTCGGGTGATCCCTTCCCGGCGATATTGGGGTTGAGACTGGGCAGCGAAGTCATCGCAAGGATCTCGCCGGTGTGGACGTCCATTACGATGCCGGCGGCGCCGATCGCGGAGAACTGCATCATCGCCGCGTTGAGTTCATGCTCCAGCGCCTGCTGCACCTTGCTCGAGATCGACAGGATCATCGGCTGGCCGCGCGTTGCCGGGTCGGACAGCCGCTGGTCGAACGCCCGTTCGACCCCGGCGACTCCGTGGCCGTCGATGTCAGTATAGCCGATGACATGCGCCGCCAGGCTGGTCTGCGGATAGAGCCGGTCGGGCGTACGCTCCAGCGCCAGCCCTGGCTCACCGAGCGCATTGACCGCTTCGACCAGCTGCGGCGAAGCGCGGCGCTGCAGGTAGAAGAACGGCTTGTCCGAGCGGAGCATGGCGAAATAATCCGCCTCGTCATGCTCGGACATCAGCTTGGCCAGCGAACGGGCGAGCGACAGCTTGTCGCCGATCACCATGCCGGGGTGAAGCGCGATGCTCCACACGTCGATCGACCCGGCCAGCGGCTGCCCATCGCGATCAACGATGTCACCGCGCGGCGGCACCAGCCCGGTCAGCACGCCCTTGCGCCCGGCATGGTCGCCGAACGCCGCCAGCCACAGCAGCCGCAGGACGATGATCGCGATGATTCCGCCATAAACCAGCAGGCCGAACATCAGTCGCTGATGGGTGAGCGCAAGAATCTGCCGCCGCTGTCCGACCAGTCGGAGCCGCTCGGGCCGTGCGACGAGAGCGGGCGTGGGGGCGTTCATCAGTGCGTGGCTTTGTCCCTGGTCGACCCGGCCTTTGCCGGATCACGAAGTGACGACGCCTTGGCGTCATGCGCCGCATGAGGCAAGCTTGGTCGCGCAGCAGCCATCGCGATTTTCGCGGGCTTCGGCGCGACGGTCACGGTCGGCTTGTTGGGCGTGCTCGGTGTTTCCGCGTTGGTGCTCGCGCGGGTCGTCAGCGAGTAGCTGGCGACATGCATCATGCTCGCCGGGCCGCCATTCTGGCGATCGGCGTGCTGAACAGCGGGCCGCGCCGGGTCGGTCGTGGCTGCGGCTGCATCGGCATCGTCGTTCGTGATGTTCGGGCGCGGCTGCGGCTGGGGCACCGAGGCGAGCACCACCGGCGCGTTCACGTCAATCTCCTCGCTCGGGCGGGCGAGCCGGGCAAGCTGATAGCCGCCGTCGACGAACTGCTCGGCCTTTGGCGCCGACAGCGCCAGCACCCGGACATTCCACCGCTCGAGCTGTTCCAGCCGCCCGCGCGTGCCGATCTCGGTCTGCAGCGTGCGAATGTCGCGCTGGGCAAGAACGATCTTGGTTTCGATATCTTCCAGGCTCGACCGCTCGGTCGCGACCCTGAGCGAGACGAGGTAGCAGCTCAATGCCGCGGCAGCGACGGTGGCGACGGCAACGACGGGACGGAGGGAGCGGGCGCTCACGGGCGGCCTCCTTTATAAGTACGCGAGGGGACAGGGCAGGACGGCTGGTCCCACGCGGGCGCTGACGTGCGGACTGCGGAACGCAGCCGGGCCGAGCGCGCGCGCGGGTTGCGGGCCAGCTCGCTCTCCGAAGCGGAGACCGGCTTGGCGATGGCATCGAAGGTGGCGGCAGGGCCGGCGGCGGCGAGCGGACGATGGCGCGAGCCGGCCGACATCGCCCCGCTGCGCTCCTTCATGAAGCGCTTGACGATGCGGTCCTCGAGGCTGTGAAAGGTCACCACCGCCAGCCGCCCGCCGGGACGAAGCGCGGTCTCGGCGGCGCGCAGCCCATCCTCCAGCTCGTCGAGCTCGGCGTTCAAATGGATGCGGATCGCCTGGAAAGTGCGGGTCAGGATCGGTCTTCATTCCCGCGTGATGGCGGAGCGCCTTGCGCACCACTGCGGCCAGTTCTGCGGTACGGGTCAGCGGGCGCGCGGCGACGATTGCGCGGGCAACCGATCGCGCCCGTGGCTCCTCGCCATACTCCTTGATCACAAGGGCAATGTCGGCCTCGTCGGCCTCGTTGAGGAATTCCGCCGCAGTCAGCCCGGCCTGGCTCATGCGCATGTCGAGTGGGCCGTCCTGACCAAAGGCGAAGCCGCGCTCGGCCTGGTCGAGCTGCATCGAACTGACCCCGATATCGAGCACGATCGCGTCGACCGGGGTCAGGCCTCGCTCTTGCAGCACCCGGTCCATCTGGCTGAACCGTTCCTCGACCAGCGTCAGCCGGGGATCGGGGACGAGTGCCGGCCCGTTCGCGATCGCATCCGGATCGCGGTCGAAACCGATCACTCGCCCCGCCCCCGCTCCGAGCAGGGCGCGCGTATAGCCCCCTGCCCCGAACGTGCCGTCGACTACCGTGTCGCCCGGGACGGGGCGGACGGCCGCGACGTCTTCATCGACCAATACCGGCACGTGGTCCGTGGGGACGGTCATGGGCGCAGCGGAATTCATGCGCTCAGACCCCGTTCCTCGAGCCGAAAGCGGGCGATGTCCTTCATGTCCTCGGGGATGCGCGCATCGCCGAGGAACAGCTTTGGATTCCAGATTTGAAAGGTTTCGCCGGTGCCGAGGAACAGCGCGAGATCCTCGATCCCGCCCTTGCGGCGCATCATCGGCGGCAGGACGATCCGCCCCGACGTGTCATAAGGCGTCTCTTCCGTCGCGGCGAAGGCCATCATGTTGCGGCGCTGATAGTCCAGCTCGGCGTCGGGGCTGGTCTCTTCCTTTTCCAACAGCCGCTCCAGCTTGGCGTGGCGCATGGCGGCAAAGGCGGGGTCATAGGCGCTAAGCGCCGGGAAGCTGTCGTGTTTGGCCAGGACAATGGTGCTTGCGTCGCCGCGGCGATCGATCACCGCGCGCAGGAAGGCGGGCACGGACACACGCCCCTTGGCGTCGACCGCGTTCAGCGCACTGCCTTGGAACAGATGCTCCAGCGCCAAGTCCCTACTCCCGTACGCGCAGGGCTCTCCGCTCACGAAAGCGGGTGCCTTCGCGATGGTCAGAGACTCGAAATGGGTTCCCCCGCGCTACTGCCCTGTTGGTAACGTAGCTTGTTGGGGGATACAATGGGTTTTCATGCTGTTATTGGGGATTTCATGCCATGTGCTGGAATATAGCGTATTTACAGTGGTTTGCACGCGCAAGTAATTGATCCGTTCTACTTGCGTTCTTTCTGGATGAACCTGTGGATAAGCCTGTGGGGGAGGCGGGGTTGCATGTCGGCCACAGCAGTCGCGGCCAAGTAATCATGAATCGTCGAAGCGAAGTTCCGGCAGTCGCTAACGCTCCAGAGCGGCGAGTTCGGCCATTACAAAATCGAGATTCGCCATGCCCTCCGCGCCGCTCTCGTCCAGGTTCAGCAGATCCGCGTCGGCGACGATCGTTACGCGCCCGCGAACAATGCTGCAGCGGGCGATCGTCGCTCCACCATCGAGCGCGCATCGCGTCGAACTCAGCTGTCCCGGCGAGAAATAGGCGACCTGGCGACCGTCTGCGGTTTGCACCACTAGTCCGCGCCGGATTGGCGGCGACAGGGCGACGCCCCAATGCGCCAGCAATCCCGTGTCGGCGAAGCCCGGCGGCGGTCGCAACCGGTCGCCCAAGGGCCGCTCGCTCGGCCACTCCAGCGCCGGGTCAGCCAGCAGCATAACCCGCCCGCCCGCGCGCACCCACGCGTCGAGATCGACCAGCGCCTCGGCAGTCTGCGCCCTTGGCTGAGCCATCAGCAGCAGCGCATGGCCAGCCAAGCTTGCGCGATCGGCCAGCGCGATCGCCTTGACCTCATACCCCGTCCGCAACCGCGCCAAGGCTGGCGAACCCGGCTGGACCAGCGCAAACTTTTCACCAAACACGAGCGGCAGGCTGGTTAGCAGCAGCAGGATGGGTCGGTCAGCGGCGGCCTTTTTCACCCGCGAATGAGTCAAGAAGGTCGCACCGGTAAACAACAGCACGATCACGAGCGCCGCCGCCGTACCCGCGCGCCAGCGCCCCCTCATTTCGCGTCGTTGATGCTGCTGTTGCTGGCTTCGGCCGAAGGTCCGGGGGCGACCCCGAGATCGGATAACGGGTCGCTCGGCTCGGCGACATTCCGCGCGCTATTGGCGGTATTGGGGATTACCGGACCGTCACGGCTTGACCGGCTCACGACGGTTCCCAAGAGGACCAGCAAGAACACGAACGCAAGGCCGGTCAACCCGATTCGAATGCGCTGCATTCCTGCCCTTCCCGCGTCATTTCCCTTGCAACCAGCCTATGCTCCGCACGTTGTTTATGCAAACACGTCTTGACGACTCCTCCTTCTCCCGCAAAAGGCGAATGATGAACCGCACCCTGACCCTCGCCCTTGTTGCTGCCGCAGCGCTTGCCGGTTGCAACAAGGAAGACCACACCATCGTTGCCGGCACGCGCGAGAGCCGCGAGACCAACAAGGTCGATCCCTCGACGATTAAGCTTCCCCCGGCGATCGAGGCGAGCAAGTCGTACCGCTGCAAGGACAACAGCCTGGTCTATATCGACTGGCTCAACGACAAGATGACGGCCGACATCCGCGACAAGAAGATCGCCCCGGCGACCCGCGTGACGGCCGCCGAGGCCGGCAAGCCGATGACCGCCGATGGCTATTCGCTTACCGGCACCTCGATTGCCTCGTCGGTGACCGTCGAGCGTCCCGGCAAGGGGTCGCAAAGCTGCACCGCGTAGCGCGTTTCGACTGACCTTTCACGTCGACCAGCGAGCGGCGGCCCCCGAGTCTGCCGCTCGCTTCGGTTCTAAACGTCGGGCAATGACTGCTTGGCCCGACCCCATCCGGCGAGCAGTTTTGAACTCGCCCGTTCGAGCAGTTCGTCGACATCGCGGATCGTGAAGCGGTTGCCGCCCTTCGTCTCCGCAACCTCGCTCCAGTCGATCGGCACCGCCACCGGCGCGCCTTCGCGGGCCCGCGCCGAATAAGGCAGCACCGCCGTCGCCCCGCGCTGGTTTCGCAGCCAGTCGACGAAGATCCGCCCGGTCCGCTGGTTCTTGCGGATGTTGGCGGTGAATTCCTTGGGATGCTGTTCGGCAATCGCGCGGCTGAACCGTTCGGCAAAGCTCTTCACCGTCGACCAATCGGCGGTCTGGTCGAGCGGCGCGACGACGTGAATGCCCTTGCCGCCGGACAGCAAAGGAAACGTTTCCAGGCCCAGGTCCGCGAGCAACGCGCGCAACATCTCCGCCCCATTCCGCACCGCGCCGAAGTCGAGCCCCTCGTCAGGATCGAGGTCGAACACCATCCGGTCGGGGTTCTCGAGCGGATCGATCCGGCTGCCCCAGCCGTGAAACTCGATCGTCCCCATCTGGACGCATCCGAGCAAGCCCTCGACCCGGTCCACATAGAGATAGTCCTCGGTCGATCCGTCCTTTTCCCTGACCGGCACATGGTGGACGAAATCGCCCATCGACCCGGTATCGTGCTTCTGGAAAAAGCATTTCTTGGCCCGTCCCTGCGGGCAGCGGATCAGGGTCAGCGGGCGGTTGGCGGCGTCGACCATGATCGGCGCGGCGATCGCGGCGTAATAGTCGGCGAGCTGGCCCTTGCTGATCTCGTCGCCCGGAAAGATAATCCGGCCGGGGTTGGTGATCCGTGCGCCGAGAGACGTAAAGGTCGCCCGCTCGCCCGCTTTCACCTTGCCCGCTGACGGCAGCTTTTCGGCCACCTCCCGCACGACCTGGTCGGCACGCTTGTCCTCGCGCAGGGCGATGAAGCTGGGGTGGCGGAGCGTGCCCTCGCGGGTAAACTCGGTGAAGGCGATTTCCGCGACCAGCTTCGGCTCCAGCCAATGCGATCCGCGCAGCACCGCTTTCGGCACGGCCAGCGGCGGCTGTTCGACCTCGATCGGGTCCATCGTCGCGCGCAGGCTCTCGATCAACGTGGCGTCGAACCCGGTCCCGACCTTGCCGGCGTAGGTCAGCTTTTTCCTGTCCTGAACCGCCAAGTGGAGCGAGCGAAACCCGCGGCGCTTGTCGCTTTCCTGCCAGCCGACGATGACAAACTCCTGGCGATTGGTGCATTTGATCTTGAGCCAGTTCTTCGCCCGCGCGCCGGAGTAGGGAGCGCTCGCCTTCTTGGCGATGATCCCTTCCCCGCCCTCCTTGCAGATCGCCTCGAACAGCGCCTCACCCTTGGCCAGGATATGGTCGCCGTAGAGGATCGGCGCCGACACCGCCTTGAGCAGCGCCGCCAGCCGCTCCTTGCGCTCGAGGTTGCCGAGCTTCGCGATTTCCTCGCCCCGATCGACGATTAGGTCGAAAGCGTAGAAGGCAAGGTTGGCCCCGCCGCTCTTCAGCGTCGCTTGCAGCAGCCCAAAATCGGGCTTGCCGTCCTCGCCCAGCGCCACCGCCTCGCCGTCGATCAGGCATCCGGCGGGAAGGTCGGCCGCCGCCTTGACGATCGAGCGGAACTTGTCGGACCAGTCCTTGCCATTGCGAGTCCACGCCGTCGCCGCCCCGCCGCCGGTGGCGAGCAACAGGCGGTAGCCGTCATATTTATATTCGTAGAGCCAGTCCGACCCGGCCGGCACCGCGTCGACCAAAGTCGCCAGCTGCGGCGGCCGATATTTGGGCGGCGGGGCTGATGGCTTGCGCTTGGCGCGACCCATCTTGTCCTTGCTGTGCCAGACGTCGGCCCCCGCCGCGATTTCGGCCATCGTCCGTCCGGTCGTCACGCTGGTCAGTCCCTCCTCGACCAGTGCCTCGCCGGCGTCACCGGCAAAGTCGTCGGTGACCTTCTTGAGCATCCAGTTCTCGGACTTCTCGCCAGCTTTGCCCTTGATCCGAAACATCACCCACTCGCCCTTCATCCGCTCGCCTTCGAGCGTGAAATGGAGGTGACCCTCGTCGATCGTGAGCATCGGATCCTTTTCAGGATGCGGGATCCACCGCCCGACGTCCCACAGCATCACCGTCCCGCCGCCATATTCGCCCTTGGGAATCGTCCCTTCGAAGCTGCCGTAGTCGAGCGGGTGATCCTCGGTGCGAACGGCGAGGCGATTGTCGTGCGGATCGACGCTCGGACCGCGCGGCACCGCCCAGCTCTTGAGCACTCCGTCCAGATCCAGCCGGAAGTCCCAGTGCAACCGCGACGCGTCATGCTTCTGCACGACGAAACTGTCGCCCTTGCCCTTGAGCTTGCGCCCCTTGGGCTCGCCCGTCTTCGCGAAATCGCGCTTGGCATTGTAGGTCTCGATATCGAGTGGTCGGGCAGGCATGCCCCTACTCCGTCATCTCCGCGAAAGCGGGGACCCAGCCAAAATCCAACACGCTTCGTTTGTTGTGCGCTGGGTTCGCGCTTTCGCGGGCATGACGATGCGGGGTGTTCACGCTCGCTTCCTCGCTGGCACCGCCTTCTTCGCCGGTGCCTTCTTCACTGCTGCGGCTTTTTTCGGCGCCTCATCCGACCCCAAACTCTTCTTCAACGCGGCCATCAAATCGATGACGTTCGACCCCTTGGCCGGTTTGCCGTCGTCGGGGTCCTGAATCACCAGCCCGCCCTTCTTCTTGCGCTTCTCCTCGATCAGCAGGCGGAGCGCATCGACATAGCGATTGTGGAACTCGCCAGCGTCGAACTTGCCGGCTTTCTTCTCGATCAGCGTGGCGGCGAGATCGAGCAGGTCGGGATCGGGCTTGGCATCGCCGATCTCGCGGAAATAGCCCGCCGCCTTGTTGACCTCGTCCGAATAGCGCAGCGTCTCGAGCACCATGCCGCGCCCGCACGGCTTGAGCGACACGACATATTCCTGGCCACGCATCGCCAGCTGCCCGACCCCGACCTTCTTGGCCGCCCGCAGCGCCTC
>NZ_JANMWY010000074.1:0-5633 GCF_031380695.1 Sphingomonas sp.
GGGCCAATAGTCAGCGCATCGATGCGATCGAGAATTTGCGCGCGGTCAAGCAAAACGACGGCCCCGACCTCGTCATTCAGGGCAGCAGCACCCTCTATCCGCAGCTGCTCGACGCCGGGCTGCTCGACGAGCTGACGTTGATGGTGTCCCCGATCATCCTCGGCCAGGGCAAGCGCCTGTTTGGCGACGGCACGCCGCCGCGAACACTCAAGATGACCGGGCACCTTGTATCGGACGGAGGCACGATCATCGCCACCTATCAGCCTGTCGGCCCGGTCGAGACTGGCACCTACGTGACCACCCCGCCGAGCGAGCGCGAACAGGCTCGCCAGGCAGCGATGGCAGAGGGCCGCTGGTGATGCTTCAGCTCTTCGCCCATCCCTTCAGCAGCTATTGCTGGAAAGTCTTGATCCCGCTGTGGGCGGACCACACGCCCTTCGATTATCGCCACATCGAAGACGGCCATCCCGACGAACCGGCCAACGCCGCCATCGTGCTCGGGCGCTCTCCGTTCGGCCAGTTCCCACTACTGATCGACGGCGACCGGGCGATCTTCGAATCGACCCCGATCATCGATTATCTGGCGCTCCACCATTCGGGTCCGAACCGTTGGATCCCGGACGGCGAAGACGGCCTCCGCACTCGCTTCCTCGACCGCTTCTTCGATCTCCACGTCATGACCAACATGCAGAAGCTCGTCGGCGACCGGCTCAGGCCGGAAGGGCAGCGTGATCCGTTCGGTGTCGCCAAGGCGCGTGCCAACTTGGGCAAGGCATATGACTGGCTGGAAGCCGATCTCGGCGACGGACCCTGGGCCATCGGCGACACGTTCACGCTGGCCGATTGCACCGCCGCGCCGGCGCTGTTCTACGCCGACTGGGTCGAGCAAATCGGCCTGTCACGCCCGTGCCTCGTCGGCTATCGCGCTCGCCTGCTGGCGCATCCGGTTGTCGCCCGCGCGGTCGATGAGGGCAGACCCTACCGCGCCTATTTCCCCCTCGGTGCGCCCGATCGCGACTAGAAGGTATAGGCCAGCCCCGCGGCAGCGAGCCATTGCCCTGCCTTGCCGCGCTGGGCCACGATCGGCGAGCGCTTGAAATCGCCCTGCAGCTTCGAATAACCGACTGTCCCCGCAATCGCCCAGCCGTGGAGCAGGCTCCCGCTCAGCGACTGCAGCGCGATCAAATTGACCTTCCAGTCCTTGAGACCGCCCTTGCCCGAATACACCGGCAGTCCGGTCAGCGCCGCCTCGGTCGGCGAAATCGCGAAATAGGTATCTGCATAGCGTTTCTGGACGAAATCCAGCCCCGCCGACACACCGACGAACGTCGTGCGCGACAGTGGGGTCGAGAAATCGATCGCCGGGCTGATGATCGTCGACTTGTGGGCGTGGCCGACGTCGTGGACCACCTCGACCCGCAGGCCGAGCGAATCATAGGGGTTGGTCAGCCCGCGCGCCGACAGGCCGGCGAACCCGCCCAGCTCGATTGCCCTGCTCCGCTCGGGCAGCAGCTTGACGACCGCATCCTTGATGTCCCCTGTCCGATTGAGCCGGATCCCGGCGATCGGCCCGGCGCTTAGCGAGACCTTGCCCGTTCCACGCGGGACGACATTCACCGCCAGTGACGTCCCCCGGGTTGAGAAGCCAATGCCATGATAGCGGCCCCGCAGCGCCGCTGCGGGGGTCAGCCGATGATCGTTCGATCCTTCGTAATCGGGCACCAACGCCCAGCCCAGGCCGATCGTCAGCGAGTCGGAATCGTCATTGGGATCGGGTAGGTTGGTCGAAGCGGGCGGCGCGGCATCGGTCGACTGGGCAAGGGCCGGCGAAGCGGCACTGGCCAGCACGGCGAGAAGCAAAACATTGCGAAACATCTGGTCGTCCCTGTTCAATTCGTTGAACCGGGGACGCGTGAAATGCAGACTAGTTCCGAGGCCGTGACAATGTGACCGCCATTCTGACGCTTATGTCAGTCGCCCTGACCCGGCTCGCTGGAGAAATATTTGTCATATTTGCCCTCTTCGCCCTTATGCTCGTCGGCGTCGGCGGGGCTGTCCTTCTTGCGCGTGATGTTGGGCCATTCGGCCGAGAAGCTGGCGTTGAGCTCGAGCCATTTCTCGTTGCCGCTTTCGGTATCGGGCAGGATCGCCTCGGCCGGGCACTCCGGCTCGCACACGCCGCAATCGATGCACTCGTTGGGGTTGATAACGAGCATATTGTCGCCCTCGTAGAAACAGTCGACCGGACACACCTCGACACAATCCATATATTTGCAGCGGATGCAGGCGTCGGTGACGACGTAGGTCATGGGTCGAAAGCTCCTGTTGATCGTCTCCGTCGCTAAGAGGCGAGGGCGGCGTCGTCAACGGGTGCAGGCTGCTGGCACCACCAGCGCCGCTCGCCCCGAGCTTAACCTTTGCCGGGATTGCCCCGGGGCTAGCTCGCCATCTTCTGCTTGGCCGAAAGGCCGTGGACCATTTCGCTGGCGCGCTCGAAGCTCAGCGGGCGTCCGAACAAATAGCCCTGTATCGTGTCGCAGCCGAGGTCGCGCATCCGCTCGAAATCCTGCGCCGTCTCCACTCCCTCGGCGGTGATCGACATCCGGAACGACTTCGCAAGCTGTACAATCGACTGGATGATCGCGACATTTTCCGGCCGCGTGCCGGCCTCGCGAACAAAGCTGCCGTCGATCTTGAGCTTGTGGAACACGGCCTTGTTCAGATAGCCGATCGACGAATAGCCGGTACCGAAATCGTCGAGCGCGATGCCGACGCCGAGCGTACGGAGGCGGCGCAGCACGTCGAGCGTGGTGCCACTGTCACCGAGGAACACGCCCTCAGTCACTTCCAGCTCGAGGCGGTTGGCCTGCACCTTGTGCCGCGACATTGCCTGGCTCACCAAGTTGGGCAGTGCCGGCTGGATGAGCTGCTTGGGCGAGATGTTGATCGCCAGCGTGATCGGCTCGGGCCAGCTTGCGACCGCGCGGCACGCTTCCTCGATGACCCATTCGCCGATCGTCGGCATCAGGCCCGATTCCTCGGCGACCGGGATGAACACCGGGGGCGGCACTAGCCCGCGCTGGGGGTGGTTCCAGCGGATCAGCGCCTCGAATCCGACCAGCTTCTGGCTGCGCGCCGACACGAGCGGCTGGAACAGCAGGTGGAATTGCTTGAGCGAGATCGCCTGACGCAGGTCGGATTCGAGCCGCACCCGGTCTTCCTGCTCCGACTGAAGCTCGGACGAGAAATATTTGGCGACCCCGCGGCCGTCCCCCTTGGCCTCGTACAGCGCAAGGTCGGCCTTGAGAATCAAATCGTCGACCGTCGCCCCGTCGATCGGGCCGAAGGCACAGCCGATCGACACGCCGAGGATGATTTCGGTCTGGTCGATCTGATAGGGCTCGGCGATCGAGCGGATGATGCGGTCGGCCAGCCCCTCGATCTTGCGGCGGCTCTGCGCATCGCCGACGACGATCGCGAACTCGTCGCCGCCCATCCGTCCGACATGGCCGTCGGCGCCGACTTCGTCGCACAGCCGCTTGGCCACGGCCTGAAGCACCGCGTCGCCCTTGGGGTGGCCGAAGGTGTCGTTTACCGGCTTGAACCCGTCAAGATCGAGGAACATGATGGCGCAGGGCACATTGCCGGCGGTCGCCGTGCGCAACGCTTCGCCCAACAGCTGGCGCACGCGACCACGATTGGGCAGGCCCGACAGCACATCGACGTTGGCAAGGTGGGTCAGTCGTTCCTGCGTCTGACGCACCTCGGTGATGTCCGAGCCGACGCCGCGGAAGCCTTCGAAGCGCCCGGCAGTATCGATGATCGGGTCGCCGGCGATCGAAATCCAACGTGTCCCGCGAGCCGTCCCCAGCTCCATTTCGAGCGCGGTGAAGGTCTGCTTCTCGAGCAGCACCCGGCCGAGTTCGGCATGGCCGCCGAGCAGCGAGGGTAGCGAATGACCGAGGATCTGCGACGAGGGGCGGCCGAGCAGGGCGGTCATCCGGCTGCTGATGTAGGTGACGCGATTGTCGCTATCGATCTGCCACAGCCAACCGACGCCACGCTGTTCATATTCCTGCAGCAGCAGCGACGCGCTTTCGCTTTGCGAGCCGACCTCGGCGTTGGTTTCGAGCTGACGGAACGCCCAACGCGAAATGGCGAGGACGCCAAACACTGCCAGACCGAGCGTGAACAGAATCGAGAGCATATGGTCGAACGGAATACTGATCCGGGCGATCAGCAGTTCCGCCGACAGCCCCAGCACGAACATCACCAGCCACGCGCTGGCGCAGGCCGGAATCACGACCAGGCCGAGGGCGGCGGTGCCGAGCGCCGCAGTCAACGAGGCCATGATTATCTGGCTGCCGACATCGAGCCCTTCGAACAGGAACAGCGGCAAGGACAGCCACAGGGCAGCGCGAAGGGTCACATCGCCGATCATCAGCAGGCGCGGGACCTTGCGACCCGAACGCCCGACATGTGTAATCGCCTGGTTGCGCGACCATTGCATTGCGAAGAAATTGACCAGCGCGACCGCGACCGTCCAACCGATGAGGTACATGAGTGGCGCCGAGCCCCCCAGCGTCACCGTGGTCAGGGTGGCGGCGATGATGTTGGCGGTGGCGAAAAAGGCGGCGAGTTGCCCGCGCGACAGCAGCTGGATATCGCGCAGCGGCGAGCCGCCCTCGTCAGCCGGCGCCTGATTGGTCAGGCCGAGCGATTCGCCGCCCGGAAGACGGGCGGAAATCATCCGTTTGTAACGATCTGGTGCCTCGTACATTCCGCGTCCACTCAAGCTAGGCGGACGGCTTAGCGGCACGAGGGTTTAGAGCGGGTTAAAGAAATGGCGCCGCTGCAGACTTTAGCAATTCACGATGGACCGTTTTTCCCTTCGTCTAACGTCGGTTAGGAGATGTTGCGCGAGAACTCAGGCCAGTTTGTAAACCGTGTTCACCGGCGAAGCGAAAAGGCGGCGGACCATCGGCTCGAAGAAGGACAGGGGCTCGCTGTCATAGCCCGGATCGAACGCCGCTTGGTCGTAGAACTCGCAGAAGCGCCTGGTCGCTTCGAAATGAGGATTGTCCCGCACCGTTTCGCGCACGTCGCGGTCCATTCCGAGGAAATGGAAGTAATAATAGGCCTGGAACAGGCCGTGGTTGGCGCACATCCAGTGCAATTGCTCGCTAACGAACGGCTTGAGAATCGCGGCGGCGATGTCCGGGTGGTTATAACTGCCGAGCGTGTCGCCGATATCGTGAAGCAGCGCCATCACGACATAGGCTTCGTCCTCGCCGCCGCGATGGGCCCGGGTCGCGGTCTGCAGGCTGTGCTGGAGCCGATCGACCGGAAACCCGCCGAAATCGCCGTCGAGTAGGCGGAGATGGTCGAGGACGCGGTCCGCCAGCTCGCGGGCAAAGCTCTTGAAATGATCGCCGATGATCCGCCAGTCGCCTGCAGTCCCGTCCTCCATTGCGGTGAACGACGCGCGGTCGGGTTGTTCGTTCATCCGGCTAGTCTCCAGCCCGTCGCGGCAGATCCCGACGGTGCAAGGTCACTAAATGCTCTGCTTTGCGCGCGTCGGCAAGCGACGCCGGCAAGGGGCGGCAGCCGACGAAGCTGAACAAGCTGATGAT
>NZ_JANMWY010000095.1:0-2630 GCF_031380695.1 Sphingomonas sp.
CAGCGGCGCCTCGCTCGACGATATCGACATCGTGACATCGCCCCGCCGTTCGCCGCCGACGCGTTGGCCGCCGGCGAAGTCGACGGCATCTGCGTCGGCGAGCCGTGGAACAGCGTCGCGGTCGATCGCGGGGTCGGTCGGATCATCACCGTTACCTCGCGCATTTGGCAGCGTGGGGTCGAGAAAGTGCTGGCCATGCGGACCGACTCGCTCGCGGCGGATTCCGACCGGGCGCACCGGTTGATCCGAGCCCTCTACCGCGCGGGGGTAGCGTTTATCGACCCCGCACAGCTGACGTCGAATGCCGCGATCCTCGCTGGCGCCAATTATCTTGATGGCTCGGCAGCGGTTATTGAACGGGCGATTTCCGACCGAATTATACTTCGCGCCGGCGACCCGCCGACGCATATTCCCGACTTCATGTTCCAACATCGGGAGGCTGCCAACTTTCCCTGGGTCAGCCAAGCGGCGTGGCTCTATGCGCAGATGGTCGCGTCGAGGCATCTGGCCAAGAGCGAAGCGGATTATGCCCGCGCGCAAAGTGTGTTCCGGCCCGACGTTTACCGCGCCGCACTGGCCGGAACCGGCGTTCCGCTGCCCGGGGCGCGGAGCAAGCTGGAGGGCGGCGTGTCGCAGCTGATCGCGGTCGGAACGACGCAGGGGACGCTCACGCTTGGCCCCGATCGCTTCTTCGACGGGCGCCAATTCGATCCCGACCGGCTCGACGATTATCTGTCCGGCGCGTGAGATATTCGCCAACCAATGCTGCGCTGCACAATCTGATTGGCGATTCGCCACTGGCGTGACATAAATTAGCCCGGACGCAACGATGCGTACCTGTGATGGCCGCCGAGTTCCACGACGAACCGGGGGAACAGTGGCCAAGGTAGAGATACATTCGGCAATGGCGCCGCCCGATCCTAGTGGTTCGTGGCGGCTTTTTGCGTTCGGAGCAGCGTACCCGCATGACGAGTTTAGCGCAGGACCAGCGACAACAGCAGCGCTGCGGCGAGCAGCGCGCTGACCGCTTGCCACGTGCGCAGCGGGTCACGAAGCAGGAGCGGTACAAACACCGGTCTGGGCTCGGCCTTGACCGTGCCGCCATCCTCGAGCGCACGAAGCAGTTCGATCACGTCGCCGAAGCGGTCGGGGGGCTTGGGCTGAATTGCGGTGAGAATCGCAGCATCGAGCCAGCTTGGGATTTCGTGACGATGGCGAAAGGGTGGGACTGGCATGCCGAAGCGCGGACGCTGGAACGCTTCCTGCTCGCCGTACGGCCATTTGCCGGTCAGCCATTGGTAGATCGTGACGCCGAGCGCGAACTGGTCGGTCAGCGCATCGCCGCGGTTTCCGTCGAACTGCTCGGGCGCCATATAACCGGGCGTGCCGGGGATCAGCGCGTCGGGAAAATCCTCGATCCGCGGCAATCGCGCGACGCCCAGGTCGATCAGGCGCAGCGAGTCGGGGCCGGTCAGCATGACGTTATCGGGCTTGATGTCGCGATGGACAATGTCGAGCCGGTGCAGCGCGGCGACCGCGCGGGTGAGGCGAACGGCGTGCCCGACCGCTTCGTCGAGCGGGGGCAGGTTGCGCGCCAAGCGCTGGGCCATGGTCTCGCCGGAGTAGAAGGGCTGGACCCCGTAGAGCGCGCTTTGGCGATCGGCGGCGATCGGTTGGGCCGCTCCGACGAACGGACTGTGCACCCGTTGGGCGATGAGGATTTCATTGGTGAAAGCGAGCCTCGCGGCGCGCTCGTCGAAGCTGGCAGGAAGCGGAAATTTAAGCACGACCGGCGTGCCGTCGCGGTCGTCGGCGCGGAACAGTTGGGTATAGCGCCCGGCCGGGAACGCCGAGATGATCTCAAATCCGTCGAGCCGGTCGCCGACCTTGGGCGGATCGATGACCGGCAAATGAGCAAGGCTTGCGGCGATGCCGTCATGGTCAGGCGTTGGCAGGGTCACGATGTCGATCACCAGCGCGGTGCAATTGTCGCGGCTGCCTGCTTTGATCGCAGCAACGACCAGCGCCTCGGCACAGGACTCGGCCGACCCGCGCTCGGCCAGCTTTGCCGCTATCTGCAGCGGCATCAGCGAGGCGTGCACCCCGTCGCTAGTCAGCAGCAGCCGGTCGTGTTCGGCCAATTCGACGACGTTGTGGTCGAGCCGCAGCTGCCGCTCAATTCCCAATGCGCGGATCAGGACATGGCCCATGTCGGGCTCGGGGCGGACGTGGTCACTGGTCAGACAGGTCAGGCGGCCGCCGGCAAAGCGCCAGGCGCGGCTGTCGCCAACATGGGCGATATGCGCGCGGCGACCGCGCAGCGCGATGGCGGTGAGCGTCGTTGCCGACGAGGCCATCGCCTCGCCGCGCCCTTGTGTCCAAAGCCAGGCATTGAAGGCCGTAGCGGCGCGGTCGATTGCTTTAGCCGGCCCGAAGGTGGGGGGCATGGCGTAATAGCCTTCGATCAGCATCTGCACGGCAAGCTCTGCAGCGATACGTCCGGCCTTGCCGCCGCTCACCCCGTCGGCAACCGCCGCGATAATGCCGTGATGGATCCGCTCGCCCGGGCTGCCGAGGTGGATCGCGCCGAAATCCTGATTGTCGGCGCGGCGGCCGGCTTCGCTCGCGAA
>NZ_JANMWY010000124.1:0-1723 GCF_031380695.1 Sphingomonas sp.
GGCTCGACAATATCCTCACCCTCGACGTCGGCGGCACCTAGAACGACGATGCGCTGAATGAACAAGGCGACCCGCGCCGCGTCCGCACGACCGAAGTCTGCCACCTCTCGGTCCGCGCCTCGTCGCTCGACGTCAAGACCGTCGGGGCAGGGGGCGGCTCGATCGCCTATGTCCCCGAACTGACCAAAGCCCTGCGCGTTGGCCCGCAATCCGCCGGCGCGGTCCCCGGACCCGCCGCCTATGGCAAGGGCGGCACGCTGCCGACCGTGACCGACGCCAATGTCGTGCTGGGCTACCTTCCCGAAAACTTGCTCGGCGGCACCTTCAAGCTTGACCGTCAGGCCTCGACCACGGCGGTCCAGACCATCGCCGACGCGCTCGGGATCGAGCTGATGGCCGCCGCGCGCGGCATCATCGACATCGTCAACGAGAATATGTTCGGCGCGCTGCGCATGATCTCGGTCCAGCAGGGCTATGACCCGCGCGGCTTCGCGCTGATGGGCTTCGGCGGCGCCGGCCCGCTCCACGTCAACGCCGTCGCGCGCCTGCTCGGCAGCTATCCGGCGGTCTCCCCGGTCAGCCCCGGCGTGCTGTGCGCCTTGGGCGACGCCACCACCCGCATGCGCACCGAGACCGCACGCTCGCTCTCCAAACGCCTCAGTGACACCAGCGCCGACGAGGTCATCGCGACGCTGACCGAGATGGAGCGCCAGGTCCGCGCCGAACTCGTCGCCGACGGCGTCGCCGGCGACGAGATCGAGACCGGGTTCGAGGTCGACGTGCGCTACTCCGGCCAGGCGTTCGAAGTGCCGATGACGGTCGACCTCGACCATTTGCGCAGCGACGGCCTCAAGCTGCTGACCGACCGCTTCGACGCTGAGCATCTGCGGCTGTTCACCTTCAATATGGACACCGAGCATGAGCTGGTGAATCTGCGCGCCGTCGCCACCGGCCGCGCGCTCGAACTGCCCGCGCTGCAATTGCCGAAAGGCGACGGCGACCCTGCGCAAGCCAAGCTCCGCGACCACAGCCTGTGGATGGACGGCGCCCAGCAACCGGCCGCGATCTACGACCGCTCGAAGCTCGACGCCGGCGATGTCATCCCCGGCCCGGCGATCGTCACCGAAATGGACTCGACCACGCTGATCGAGACACGCCACATCGGCACGGTCGATGCCTTCGGCAACATCCTGATCACTCCGGCCTGAAGGCGCACCCCATGCCCGCCACCATCATCCAGTCGAACGAGACCCCCTTCAAGACCGTCGCGATCGATCCGGTCACGCTCGACATCATCGAAAATGCGCTGCGCAACGCCCGCGTCGAGATGGACACCACGCTCGTCCGGACCGCCATGTCGCCCGGCATCCGCGAGCAGGGCGACGCCTTCCCGCTCATCGCCAACCATCGCGGCCAGATGATTGTCGGCCAGTTCGGCAGCTACATCGGCCCGTTCCTCGACAATTTCGACGGCACGGTCGAGGAAGGCGACATGATCTTTCTGTCCGATCCCTATTCGGTCGACGGCGCGATCAGCCATAACCACGACTGGCTCGTTCTCCTGCCGGTTTACAAGGATGGGCGGATCATCGCCTACACCTCGATGTTCGGCCATCAGTCCGACATCGGCGGCAAGGTCGCCGGATCGATGCCGATCGACGCCCATTCGATTTTCGAGGAAGGCGTCCGCATCCCGCCGGTCAAGATCTGGCGCAAGGGCGAG
>NZ_JANMWY010000128.1:0-1571 GCF_031380695.1 Sphingomonas sp.
ACCATGGCTGACCGCTCCCGCGTCGCCGTCCTGATCAGCGGTCGCGGGTCGAACATGGCAGCGCTGGTTTACGCGGCTCGAGCCGACGATTCGCCCTACGAGGTGGCTGTTGTCGCGTCTGACCGTCTGGACGCGCCAGGCCTTGAAGTCGCAGTGGCCGAAGGAGTGGCTACCGCAGCCTTTGACGCAAAGACTCTCGGCAAGGTATTTTGGAACCGCCTCGATCTCGCTCTCGGTTCTTTTGAGATCGACACGATCGCGCTGGCCGGGTTCATGAAGATCATCCCCGCCGACTTCATCGCGCGGTGGGAGGGCCGCATCGTCAACGTCCACCCCTCGCTCCTCCCCCGCCACAAGGGTCTCGGCACCCACGCGGCGGTGCTCGCCGCGGGGGAGAAAGTGACCGGCGCCAGCGTCCACCTCGTCACCGCCGAGCTCGACGACGGCGCCTTGCTCGGCCAGGTCGAGGTTGCGGTGCTTCCGGGCGACGATGAGGAGACGCTGGCGACTCGCGTGCTGATCGCCGAACATCAGCTCTACCCGCGCATCCTCAGCCAGTTCGTCAGTCGGCCGATGTCCGCCGATTGGATCGAGCAGCGCGTCAACGCTCTCGCCAGCCGCCTCCCCGAAGTGGGGCGCAAGACCAGCCACGGCTCCCCCGGCTGGTCGGTCGGCGCGACCAAGACGCCCAAGCTGTTCGCGATCCTCGCCGATCACCATCACGGCGAGGAAGCGGTCGGACTGCTGGTCAAGGCGAGCGGGGTCGACGAGATGAATGGGCTGATCGAGGCGCATCCCGATATTTATTACTGGCCGAAATATTATGGCGCGGGCGGCTGGCTGGCGATCCGGCTCAACCGCAGCGATGTCGATTGGGATCATGTCGGCGAGTGGCTCGAACGCAGCTGGCGCGCCTGCGCCCCGCCGCGGTTGACGAAATTGATGACGATTGCCGAGGAGTTCTGACGCGTGCCCGATCCGCAATCCACAGATAGCAACCGGCGCCGCTGGATCAATCTCGGCGAGGGCGTGGCCGTCATCGGCCTGATCATCTCCGGCTTGGCCTTGTGGAACAGCTGGTCCAAGGACGATCGTCCCAAGGTTGTCGTCGAGCATGCCCGCGCGATCCCGCTCGCGCTTCGTGGCAAGCTCGAAGACGATGGCAAGCGCCTCGCCATCGCCCCGGTCGAACCTGGCCACGCGCTCGAGACGCTGACCCTGACCGCGCCGGGCAAGCCCGCACTCGACCTCGGCGGCGAGCCGCGTCTGTCGGCCTCGGCATTCGAGGGCCT
This sequence comes from Sphingomonas sp., assembly GCF_031380695.1. Taxonomy (GTDB): domain Bacteria; phylum Pseudomonadota; class Alphaproteobacteria; order Sphingomonadales; family Sphingomonadaceae; genus Sphingomicrobium. Next base: position 1,293 of record NZ_JANMWY010000128.1, read on the forward strand.
GCTCAACCCTGCGCGCAAAAAAGAAGGCACCGGATCGCTCCGCGTGAGCTTCGCCGCGCGCTACATCGAAGGCGGGATCGAGCGGCGCGGTGGCGGCGCTTACTGGATCGCCTACCGCTGGACCGACGGCGGCCTGTTCGGAGGCCACTCCCTCCGACTCACGGGAATGACCCGCGGCTGACACGAAAATAGGCCGCCGGATAGCGCCGACGGCCGATTGGTCGAGGGACGAGGAGGCTTAGCCGACGATTTCTTCGGGCTTGAAGAAATAGGCGATCT
>NZ_JANMWY010000146.1:0-3432 GCF_031380695.1 Sphingomonas sp.
ATGTCGAGATAATGCTGCTGCAGCGCGATCTCGTCGGCGAGCGTGACGTCGGCAGTGGGATCGAGCGTCAGCGACGAGCGGAAAAAGGCGGACAGCCGCAGGATCATCGACTCCGCCTCTGCCGTGCGGTTCGCCAGGACCAGCGCCGACAAGCTGTTGAGGGTGTTGAACAGAAAGTGCGGATTGACCTGATAGCGGAGCGCGCGGACCTGCGCCTGCTGGGCGGCGGCCTCGGCCTCGGCGAGGCGGCGGCGGGTGCCGAGCGCTTCGGCCTGAGCCTGGCCGGCGAGGTAGAAGGCGCTCCACGCGACGAAGAAGAACAGCCACACGACGGCGGCGTCGGCAGCGAAGCGGAAGACATCGTGCCCGGCCATCTCGCTCGCCTTGGGCAGGGTCAGGACGAGCGGTTCGGCAGCGTGACGCTCGATCCGGATCTGCTGGCCCTTCTGGATGACGACAAAGCCCTCGCGTGCCTGGAAGCGGGTTTCGTCCTGCGGCGGGCGGAGGTAATTGTCGGAAGCGATGAACACGCCGGCCTGGGCGGCGGCGGCGATGAGTGAGCCGGCGAAGGCGACCAGCGCGCGGCGTTGGAGCGAACCGTCGCGGGCGAAGGTCGCGATGGCGGCGTAGATCGCACCGGTCAGGAGGATGCCGCAGCCGATGGTCACGGCGCGGTTCTGCAGCACGGTCAACGGATCGCCGCCGAGCAGGGCACGGGCGACGACGGTCACGGCATAGACCATCCAGAAGCCGAGGATCGATGCGAGCGCGACGCGCCAGTCGGCGAAGCGGGAGGTAGCGGGCGCGAGGGCTTGCTGCCGCGACTGGGGCGGGGCGACGTCGGCGCCGGGAACGATCAGGTTCATGGCGGCATGGTGCCGAAACGGGGCGGGAAAGTCGATACGCGGGGCGGTCGCTGGCCGAAGGAGCGCGGTCGTTGAACGAAGGAGAAGAACCGGCATATCACAATAAAACGAACCTCTACGGTAAAATTGTCTTGACATCGTCACGCTCATCTGGCACAACTTAGGAACAGTGACGAATTGCGAGTCGGGTTGGGGTGGCCCGGGTCGAGGGGCGTCGGAGAGGTTGCCGCAAGGCGGGCCGCTTCGGGCCCTTTTTTCGTTGCTGGGCGGGGGCGGCGCGACGGCTGGCCGCCCCCGCCATTCGCCCCGATGGTGAGACGGTCCTCCCCCGGGACCCAGGCGGAACAGGGGGATGATCATGGGGGCTCGGAGGATGGCGTTGACGGTGAGCGGGGGCACGGCGCCGCAGCGGCGGGCAGCCCACAAGGGGACATGGACCAAGGCGAAGGAGACGCGCTTTCTGGAGGCGTTGAGCGACACGTGCAACGTGCGGCTGTCGGCCCGGCGCGCCAAGGTCGGCAACTCGACGGTCTATCAGCATCGATTGAAGGATGCGGCGTTCCGTGACGGCTGGGCGCGGGCGATTGCACAGGGCTATGCGCGGCTGGAGATCGAGACGCTGGAGCGGGCGATCAACGGGACGATGCGGACGATCGTCCACAAGGATGGGCGCGAGGAAGTGGTGGTCGAGCATAGCGACCGGGTCGCGCTGGCACTGCTCAGGATGCACCGCGATACGGCGGCCGAGCCGGGCCGGCGCGAACGCGAGGAGGCGCAGTACAGCGCCGAAGAGATAGCCGAAGTGCGGGCGCGGATCGTGGCAAAGCTGGAGCGGATGCGCCTGGCGTGCCTGCGCGCACCCGCGAGAGATGATGAGGACGCGGCATGAGCCGGGTGGCGATTACGGCGGGGCAGGTGCGGGCGCTGGCGCAGTGGTCGGCCGAGCGCATCCTGGAGTTCCTGGCCAAGCTGACGATGACGGAGATGGTGACGTTCGATGCGCAGTTCGAAGCATGGGCGCAGCCGGGGCAGCGACCACCGCCGGGCGAAGGCTGGTCGACCTGGTTGATGATGGCCGGACGCGGTTATGGCAAGACCCGCGCTGGTGCCGAATGGGTTCATCGACTGGCAATGCAGCGCAAGGTGCGGATCGCCTTGGTCGGGGCGACGATCGACGAAGCGCGCAAGATCATGGTGGAGGGGGTCAGCGGCGTGCTGGCGGTTGCGGACCTTGAGGGTGCGCGGGTCAAGTGGGAACCCAGCCTGGGGCGGCTGACGTGGCGCAACGGGTCGGTCGCGACCCTGTTTTCAGGGGAGAATGGCGATGGCTTGCGCGGACCGGAACATGATTTCGCGTGGTGCGACGAGATGGCCAAATGGAGCGATGCCGAAAATGCGTGGGATAATCTGCAGATGGGATTGCGGCGCGGCGAGCGGCCGCGTGCGCTCGTGACGACGACGCCCAGGCCAATCCCGCTGCTGCGCCGGCTGATGAAGCAGGAGCGCACGGTGGTGACGGGCGGACGCAGCGGGGATAATGTGAATTTGCCAGCGAGGTTCATGGAAGTGATGAAGGCGACCTATGGCGGGACGCGCTTCGGGCGGCAGGAGATCGACGGCGAGCTGCTGGAAGACGCGCGCGGGTCGCTGTGGCCACGGGCGCGGATCGAGGCGTGCCGGATCGACCGTAGCCCGCTGCCGATGATGGAGCGGGTGGTGGTTGGGGTCGACCCGCCGGCCGGATCGGGACCGGGCAACGACGCCTGCGGGATCGTCGTCGCCGGGCGCGCCGGGGGCAATTTCTATGTGCTGGCCGATGCCAGCGTCGAGGCGGCGAGCCCGGAGCAATGGGCGCGGGCGGTCGCGCTGGCGGCGTCGGCATGGGGCGCGGATCGGATCGTCGCCGAGGCGAACAATGGCGGGGACATGGTCAAGAGTGTGCTGCGGGCGAGCGGGGTCGAGGGGGCAGCGGTGCGCCTGGTTCATGCGTCGCGCGGGAAGGTGGCGCGGGCCGAGCCGGTGGCGCTCAGGTTCGAGGCGGGGACGGCGTGGTTCGCGGGCGGCTTTTGCGAGTTGGAGGATGAGCTGGCCGGGCTATGCTCGGGCGGGGCTTACGAGGGGCCGGGGCGGTCACCGGACCGAGCGGATGCGATGGTCTGGGCGATGACGGAATTGGCTGAGAGCCGGAGCGGGGTGCCGCGTGTGATGCGGTTGTAGAGCGAGGCTTCGCCGCGTTTTTGCTTGGGCTGGGTCCCCGCTTCCGCGGGGATGACGAGAGGTAATCACATGCTTTGGTTTTCAAAGAAGTCGGCGGAAGCGCCGAGTCGGTTTGCGGTGCCTGATTGGCTGCGGGCCAATGGGTCGTGCGAATTTGTGCGCGGCTATGAGGCGCAGGTCGAGGAGGTGTTTCGGACCAATCCGGTCGGGCAGCGGTCGGTGCGACTGGTGTCGGGCGGGGTCGGGGCGCTGCCGGTCTATTCGCTGACGAAAAACGAGGCGGCGGTCAGGCTGGTCACCGGGTCGGACGTGCTGGAGTCGATCGCGGCGTGGCTGCTGCTGCACGGCA
>NZ_JANMWY010000153.1:0-3314 GCF_031380695.1 Sphingomonas sp.
GACGGGAAATTGCTGCGCGGGGCGGCAGGTGACCTGAAGGTCAAGGGGACGCTCCGGTTCCAGGGCGGGGATGAAGCGCAGGGGCCAGATCCATTGATCGCGTCGGTAGAAGGGGTCGGAACGACGCCGGCGTTTCGCGGACTGGCGTCGGCAGTGTTCGAAGACCTGGCGCTAGCGGAATTTGGCAATCGCATCCCGATGCTGACGTTCGAGCTGATCGCCGACGAGGCGGCGGTCGGGGTTGGGGCGATCCTGTCGGACGTGACGGCGGGAGGGGCGCAGAGCGGGACGACAGTCACGCTGGCCGGCTACGCGGCGCACGGCAGCGACCGGCGCGGTGCTGTGACGCCGCTGGTCGATATGCTGGACCTGCCGTTGCGTGAGCAGGGTGGGCGTCTGGACGACCGAGGCGCGATCGCGACGGCGGCGAGCGAGGTGGTGCTTGGGTGCAGCGCCGATGGGCATTCCGCAGCGCGGATCGAGCAGAACAGGTTGCCGCTGTCGTCGCTGCCCGAGGGCGTGGCGTTCACCTATTATGACCCGGCGCGCGACAATCAGGCCCGGTAGGCGAGCGCGGGCGAGCCGGGTGGCGCGCGTGTACGGACGATCGACTTTGCTGCGGCGATCGGGGCGGGAGACGCGCGGGCGCTGGCCGACGGGCGGCTAGCCAGCGAGCGGGCGGGGCGGGAGCGGGTGACGCTCCACCTGTCGCCGGCATTCCTGGCATTGCGGCCCGGCGATTTCATCGGGGGTGCCGGGCTGGTCGGTGACTGGCGGGTCGTACAGGTTGATGTGGCTGCGCTGGCAGTCACCGTGCAGATGGTGCGGGTGGCCGGGCGGGGAGCAGCGCTGCCGGCCGACCCAGGCCGCGCGGCCAACGCTGGAGACCGGATTCTGGCGCCGACGCAGATGATCTTGCTCGATTTGCCCGACAGTGAGGGCGCGGAATTGATGCTGGTCGGGGCGAGCAGCGGGGCGTGGAAGCCGGTGCCTGTCGCGGTTCAAGTCAATGGCGTCGAGCAGGCGCCGGCGACGATTGCGCGGGCGGCAGTGACCGGGAGCGCGCTGAGTACCCTGGCGGCGGGATCGGCGCTGTTGATCGACGAGGTAAATGCGATCGATGTGCAGCTGGTGGACAGCGCGGGCTGGCTGACAAGTTGCACTGACGATGCACTAGTGATGGGCATGAATTTGGCGGCAGTGGGCAATGAGTTGCTGCAATTTGCACGGGTGGAGCCGATCGCGGCGGGGCGCTTTCGGCTGTCGCGCCTGCTGCGGGGGCGGCGCGGGACGGAGTGGGCGATCACGGGCCACGGCAGTGGTGAGAAATTCGTTTTGCTGGACCAAGGCGTGATGGTGAGCATCGCTTTGCCCGGCGACATGATCGGCGCGACAGTGAGCGTGCTGGCGCAAGGGGTGGCGGATGGGGCGAGCGTGGCGGTGCAGCGAGTATCCGCGGGCGAAGGCGCGCGGCCGTTGGCACCCTGCCAATTGCGGATCATACCGAGCGCGGCGGGGATCGACATCGCCTGGGTCAGGCGCAGCCGCGTCATGCTGGGCTGGGGCGATGGCCTCGATCCGGCAGGCGGGGAGACATATCGCGTGCGCATATCGCGCGGCGGCGTCGAGCGGCAGTGGGTTACCACGGTGGCTTCGCTGAGCGTCTCGATAAGTGATCTTGCCGCGCTGGGAAGCGGGGCGGCGGTGGTCGCGGTCGCTCAACTCGGCGAGCGCGGCGCATCGCATGAAATCAGCCTGTCGATCATCATCTAGCGGAGAAGAAAATGGACACGACCGCGCGCTACGCCTTGCCACTGTTGGCGGCCGGGCAGGCCCAAAAGGAAGAGTATCACAACGAGGCGTTGCAGCGGGTCGACGCCTGTGTTGCGCCGAGTGTGGCGGGTGCGGCGTCGGCGACGCCGCCGGTGTCGCCGACGGTGGGCGACTGCTTCATCGTCGGCGCGGGGGCAACCGGGGCGTGGGCGGGGAAGGCGGGATCGCTGGCGCTCTATGGCGACGGTGGCTGGCGGTTTATTGCCGCGCGCGAAGGCCTGCGCGTGTGGGTATCGGGGTCGGGGGTGGATGCGCTGTATCGCAGCGGGATGTGGGAATATGGGGTCGTGCGCGGCAGCCAATTGTCGGTGGGCGGGACCAGGGTCGTCGGCGCGCAACAGGCGGCCATCGGCGATCCGACCGGCGGGAGCGTGGTCGACGCCCAGAGTCGCTCGGCGATCGTGGCGATCCTGGCAGCGCTGCGGGTCCACGGGTTGATTGCTCCCTGAGCGGCGGATCCATAGCGCGGCAGGGGATTGACCGGCGGAGTGGTCGGTGGAAAATCGCCCTGATGAACATGACGAGCAAAAATGTAGGTAAGCTGGCCGTCTGTCTGGCGATTCCTTTGATGGGGCTCGCGAGCCGGACGATCGCGGGCGGACCATTGGTCGACGTTGCGGTCGAGCAGAGCCCGTACATCGTCTTTTTCGATTGGGACGAGTCGATCATCAAGCCCGACGGAGCGGAGACGATCGACAAAGCGGCATTGGCCTTTGGCGAGCTCCGCGGGGGAGCGGTGCGGTTGATCGGCCATTCCGATAGATCGGGCGGTACGGCGGCGAATGCGCGCCTATCCCAGCGGCGCGTGGACGCGGTCCGGACTCTGCTGGCCGAAAAGGGCGTGCAGGATAGCGAGATAATCAGCCAGGCAGTTGGGGAAAGCAGCCCACTGGTCGCGGTCGCCGACGGTGTTCGCGAGGCGCAGAATCGGAGCGTCGAGATTCGACTGGAGCCCGCTACCGGCCAGCAATGAGTTCGCTGGCCGAGTGCGAAAATCAGGCTGTGGCGACCTCCCGTGTGCGTGAGCGGCGGCGCTCAGTCTTGATGACCGGCATTTCCGCGCGGGGTTTGTCGAGCAACGGCTTGAGGTAGAAGCCTGTGGCACTACGCGGTTCGGTGACGATCTGCTCGGGGGTGCCAGCGGCGACGATTTCCCCGCCCTTGATGCCACCGTCGGGACCGAGGTCGATAACCCAATCCGCCGTCTTGATGACGTCGAGGTTGTGTTCGATGACGACGACGGTGTTGCCCTGCTCGACCAGCGCGTGGAGGACTTCCAGCAGCTTACGCACGTCTTCGAAATGGAGGCCAGTGGTTGGCTCGTCGAGGATGTAGAGGGTCTGGCCGGTGGCGCGGCGGGAGAGTTCCTTCGCGAGTTTTACGCGCTGCGCCTCGCCGCCGCTGAGCGTGGTCGCCTGCTGGCCGACTTTGACATAGCCGAGGCCGACTTCCTGCAGCATCGCCATCTTGTCGCGGATGCC
>NZ_JANMWY010000201.1:0-8451 GCF_031380695.1 Sphingomonas sp.
CGGAGCGCGCCGGTCGGGCGCGCCCCGCTCATCGATTTACTTGAGTTGCTTGAAGTCGAGCGGCGACAGCGTCCGCGCGGCATTCTGGCTGCGGGCGCGGACCGCGTTTGGCGCGGCGATCATGCCGCCCGACGAGCGCAGATAGCCGTTCGGACCGAACGCGCTCTCCTTGGTGAATTCCGCCGCATAGGCGCGCATCGCCGGGATGGCGTTCACATGCGCATTCTTGAGGTAGATGTAGAGCGGACGCGCACCCGGATACTGGAAGCTCGAGATCGACGCGTAGGTCGGCTCGACCGCGTTGACGTTGAGGCCCTTGAGACGGCCGGTATTTTCTTCGAGGTAGGAGAAGCCGAAAATGCCGATCGTGCCCGGATTGGCTTCGAGCTTCTGGACGATCAGATTGTCGTTCTCGCCCGCTTCGATGTAGGCGCCATCAGTGCGAACGCCGGTGCAGATCGCCTTGAATTTGTCGGGATCGGCCTTCTTCATCGCGGCCATCGACGCATTGGCTTCACAGGCCGGTGTCATCAGCAATTCGCCAAGCGCATCGCGCGTGCCCGACGTCGTCGGCGGCCCATAGACGCGGATTGGCAGGGCGGGCAGGCGGGCATCGACGTCCTTCCACGTCTTCGACGTGTTCGCCTTGCCGAACGGGGTCTTGGCCAGCGCCAGGTAGATCGCGCGCAGCGACACGCCGGTCATGCTGGTCGCCTTCGCCGTGGCGAGGGTCACGCCGTCGAGGCCGACCTGGATCTCGGTGACCTGGGCCACACCGTTCGAGACGCACAGCTTGGCCTCAGACGCCTTCATCCGGCGCGAGGCATTCTCGACGTCGGGGAAGCGCTCGCCGACGCCGCCGCAGAATAGCTTCATGCCCGCGCCCGTGCCGGTCGATTCGATGATCGGCGTGCCCAGCTTCGGGTTGGCGCGACCGATCTTCTCGGACACGATCTTGGCGAACGGATAGACGGTCGACGATCCGACGGCGCGCATGTTGGTGCGCGCATCGGCGATCGAGGGAATGGCAAGCGCCACCGCAGCGGTCGCCGCAAGCGTCAATGAAATTTTGGTCATGCGAGTCCCCATGGCCACCCGATGCGGCCTGACCCCGACGCCTCTAATGCGATTCGGGGACTCGCCCGTGACGTGACCGTGACACTAATATGACAGGCGAAGATGACCTCAGGCGGCGGGCCAGCGCGCGATGATGTCGACGAAGCGGCTCAGCCAGGCATTGGTCTGGTGACCGTCGACCACGCGATGGTCGATGGTCAGCGTGACATAGGCCATCGGCCGGATCAGGATAGCGTCGGCGCCGTCGACGGTGCGCACGACGACTCGCTTCTCCAGCTTGCCGACGCCGAGGATGGCGGCTTGGCCGGCATGGAGGATGATGGGCGCGGCGAGGAGGCTGCCTGATACGCCGTGGTTGGAGATGGTGAAGGTTCCGCCTGTAACGTCGGCGGCGGCGAGCTTGTCGGTGCGGGCACGCGATGTGAGGTCGTCGAGGATCGCGCCGACCTGCTCGAGGGTCAGCGCGCCGGCATCGCGCACCACGGGCACGACCAGCCCCTTGTCGCCGAGCGCGGTGCCGACACCGATGTTGATAGTGGGCGACAGCGCAATGCGGTCGCCCTCCCATCGCCCGTTGATCGCCGGCGCGGTGGCCATGGCTTCGGCGGCGGCCTTGACCAGGTAGGCGGTGTAGCTGAGCTTGGTTCCCGCCGCCGCGAGCGCCGCCTTGTGCGCGGCGATGGCGGAGAAATCGGCCTCGAACACCGCCGTCACATGGGGCGCTTCGGCGACCGCGCGGACCATATTCTCGGCGATGCGCAGGCGCATGCGGTCGTGGGGGATGTCGCTGATTGGGTCGCTGCCGGAAACTACCGCGCGATCGACATCCTCGCGGGTCAGCCGACCATTACGCCCGCTGCCAACCAGTCGGGCCGGGTCGATGTCGTGCTGGAGGAGGGCACGTTTGACCGCAGGTGAATGGCGCTGTTCTCTACCGGTACCGCTCGTCCTGAGCTTGTCGAAGGATTGTCCTTCTTGTGTTTCGGGCGAGCGAAAAGACAATCCTTCCACAAGCTCAGGATGAACGGAAAGGGTCGGCGATATCCGCGCCAGCACCGCCCCCGGAACCGCTTCCGCATCGCACTCCAGCAAAATCTCGCTCAGCACCCCCGCGCACGGTGCCGGTACTTCCTGCGTGACCTTGTCGGTTTCCAGCTCGACCAGCGGATCATTGAGCTCCACGGCATCACCGACCGCCTTCAGCCACCCGCGCACGACCGCCTTGGTGCCCTCCTGCTCATCTGGGACGCGCACGTCGATCATATCAAAAGCCAACCAGCCGGTCGATCTCGGTGCGGATGCGCGCCACGCTCGGCACCGCCCATTCGAGCAGGGTGGGATGATGCGGGCTGGGGATGTCCGGCATCGTCACCCGGGCCACCGGTGCATCGAGGTCGAGAAACGCCTCATCCGCGACCACCGCCGCAATCTCCGCGCCGAACCCGCCGGTGCGCAAATCCTCGTGGACGATCAGGCAGCGCCGCGTCCGCCCCACGCTGTCCAGCACCGCCGCGCGGTCCCACGGCATCAGCGTACGCAGGTCGATGACGTCGGCTTCGATGCCCTCCGCCGCCGCTTCGCAGCGCGGGACCATTGCGCCCCACGTGACGATGGTGATTACGTCGCCCGTCCGCGTCTTTCGCGCGACCCCGAACGGCAGGACGAAACTGTCCCCCGGCCACGGCCGCCGCGCCCAGGCATCGTCGAGCATCGCGCGATGTTCGAAGAACAGCACCGGGTCCTCGCCGCGCAACGCCCCGCGCAACAGCCCGACCGCATCCTCGGCGTTGGACGGCACCGCCACTTTCCACCCCGGATTATGGACGAACGCGACCTCATTAGTCTGGCTGTGCCACGGGTCGCCACATTTAAAGAAGCCGCCCGGCACGCGCAGCACCATCGGCGCGGCGAAGCGATTGTGGGTGCGCCAGCGCATCGTCCCGCAGTCGTTGATCTGCTCGGTCGCCGGCTCGGCATATTTGCGGAACTGGATTTCAGGGACTGGCATCAGCCCGGCCAGCGCCATCCCCACCGCGCGCCCGACGATCCCCTCCTCGTTGAGGCTGGTATCGAATACGCGCGCCGCGCCATATTTCTCCTGCAGACCGAGCGTCACCGCATGGACCCCGCCCTTCGGCCCGATATCCTCGCCGAACAGCAACACGCGCGGATTGCTCGCCAGCTCCTGGTCGAGCGTGCGGCGGATGGCGGTGACCATGTTGATCCGTTGGCCCTCGGGCCGCGGCGTATCGGTCGAGACTGGAGCGGCGATCCCGGCATTGGCCAGCCCGCCGACGCGCGCCGGCGTCCCGTCGAAGAACACATGGTCGGTGACCTGTTCGGGCAAGGAAATCCCGCGCGCCTCGGCCTCGGCCAGCGCCGCCGCGACGACGGTCGCCACCGCCGCCTCGATCGCTGGCCAGTCGAGCTGCGGTACGAATGCTTTCAACTGGGGTAGCGGATCGCGCGCCCATTCGGCCGTGACGATCGCTTCCGACTTATAGGTTTGCGTGTCCTGGAAACTATGGCCTTCGAGCCGCGGTACGGTCAGTCGCAGCAGCGCCGGACCCTTGCGCATCCGGACGTGGGCAACCGCCTGTGCGACCAGTCGCGCCGCCTCGGTCGGGTCTGTTCCGTCGCCCGACAAGATCGTCAGCCCGGCAAAGCTCGCGAGGTTCGCGGCGATGTTGCCGCCCGGTGTCTGGAACGATGAGGGAACCGAAATGCCATATCCATTGTCTTCGACAAAGAATAGCAATGGCAAAGATTGTGTAGTCGCAATAGTCAGCGCTGACCAGAACCCGCCGGTCGCACAGCTCGCATCGCCGCCGAGCACGACCGCGATGGCATCGCTCGGCCCCTCTCCCAGCACGTTGGCCTTGTAGGCGATTGCCTGGGCCCAGCCCGCCGCCGGCGTATATTGTGCCCCGACCCCGCCGCACATCGGCAGCGCGTGCGCCCCGCCGGGGTTGGGATAGTTGAACACGACCCCGATATCGCGCCCGTCGGAATAGCCACCGGCGCGGCCCATGCCCGAGCCCAGCGCATCGGCCAGCGGCACGCCGAGCGCGAGGAGCAGCGGGCGCGAGCGGTAATAGCCGCACGCCGCATCGCCATCCTTCAACTGCAATCCAAGCAGCACCTGCGCCAGGTCGTGGCCGCGCGCCGAAAACTGGTAGAGCACCTTCTTCGCCGGGACGAGCATCGTCTCTTCGAGCGCGTCGAGCGCCCGGCTCACCGTCACCAGCCGCGCCACTTCCGCCCAGTCGACGCCGGACCCAATCCCGGCCCGCACACCGGAGTCGGCTTCAGCCATCCATCGCCTCGACGACGGCAGCGATGAAGCGCGGAAGCGCTTCGTCCGACATGCCGACGACGTTGAACCGCCCGCTGTCGGCCATGTAGATCGCGCTCTTGGTGCGCAGCGACTTCACCTGGTCAAAGTTCAATGGCAGCATCGAGAACATGCCATATTGCCCAGCGATATAGGCCAGCCGTGGATCAGCCCTGGCGATCTGAGCCCGCACGCCGTTCAACCGCGCGCGCATCGCATCCAGTTCGACCTTCCAGTCGGCGGTCAGCGCCTCGTCCTGCAGCACGGTGCGCACCACCGCGCCGCCATGATCGGGCGGCATCGACCACATTTCGCGCGCCATCTGCAGCACATGCGCCATGGCGTTAGCGGTCGAGTCCTTCGCGCTCGTCTTGACGAACAGCGCCCCGACGCGGTCGCGATAGACGCCGAAATTCTTGTCGCAGCTCTGCGCGATCAGCACTTCGTCGCACACGTCGAGCAGGCCCCACGCGCCCTCGCCGTCCTCGTCGAGCCCGCGCCCGAGACCCTGGTACGCCAGATCGACCAGCGGGATCAGCCCGCGCTCCACGACCACGCGCGTCACCGCCTGCCACTGCTGCGGATCGAGGTCGGCACCAGTCGGGTTGTGGCAGCAGCCGTGGAGCAGCGCGACGTCGCCCGGCCGCCCGGCCTGCAGCGCATCGAGCATCGCGTCGAACCTGATCACGCGCCGTTCGGCGTCGTAGAAGGGATAGCGCACCACTTCGAGCCCGGTGCCCTCGGCCATCGGCGGATGGTTGGGCCAGGTCGGCGTGCCCATTAGGACGCGCGCGTAGGGGTTGGCCAGCTTGAGGACTTGGAACGCCAGCCGCAACGCGCCGCAGCCGCCGGGCGTCTGCACGCCGTCGATCCGCTCGTCGTCGGCATGGCGACCGAGCACGATCGGGCGGAGCAGTTTCGCGAATTCGACATCGCCGCGCCCGCCGAGATAACCTTTGCTCTCCTGCCGCTCCCAGAGCAGCTTCTCGGCCGCCTTAACCGCGCGCAGGATCGGCGTTGTCCCGGCTCCATCACGATAGACACCGACCCCGACGTCGATCTTCTCGGGTCGCGGATCGGCGTTGCACAGCGCGATCAGCGCGAGCAGCGAGTCGCTTTCGACCGGAGGCAAAGTGGCGAGCGAGGGCGTGAGCATATCGAGCATGGCGGCGGTCTAGCGAGAAAGCGGCCGACGTTCAAACACGTCCGTCGTTTTCCACCGTCGTCATTCCCGCGAAAGCTGGAACCCAGCACAAACGAATAAAAGCGACGGGGATGTGGAACGCTTGGTTTTGTTTCGCTTGGTCGCCGCTTTCGCGGCGAAGAAGGCGGGGGTAGGATGGCGGGATGGAAAGCATCACCCTCGCCGTTACCAACGGCATCGCCCGCATCACCCTCAACCGCCCCGACCGGCTCAACAGCTTCACCCGCGCAATGCACGCCGAGTTGCGCGAGGCGCTCGACAATCTCGGAGACGCGCGGGTGGTCGTGATCACGGGCGCGGGGCGAGGCTTCTGCGCCGGTCAGGATTTGAATGACCGTGCGGTTGCGCCCGGTGAAGCCGTCGACCTCGGCGAGTCGGTCGAGCAAAGCTGGAACCCGCTGATCCGCCGCCTCGCCGCCCTGCCGCAACCGGTCATCGCCCGGGTCAACGGCGTCGCCGCGGGGGCCGGAGCGAATATCGCGCTTGCCTGCGACCTGGTCGTCGCGGCGAATTCGGCCAAGTTCATCCAGAGCTTCGCCGCGCTCGGCCTGATCCCCGACAGCGGCGGCAGCTGGCATTTGCCGCGCCTGGTCGGCCAGGCCCGCGCGCTCGGCCTGGCGCTGACCGGCGAGCCTCTTCCGGCTGAGAAGGCCGCTGAGTGGGGACTCATCTGGAAATGCGTCGAAGACGAGGCACTCGATGCCGAGGTCGATGCCCTCGCCGCCCGGCTCGCTGCCCTGCCGCCGCTTGGCCTGGCCGCGATCAAGTCGATCATCCGCACTACCGGCGCGCGCACCCTCGACGAGGAGCTCAATCTGCAGCGCGACGAGATGCGCCGCCTCGGCTTCACCGCCGACTATCGCGAGGGCGTCGCCGCCTTCCTCGAAAAGCGCCCCGCCGTCTTCACCGGAAGCTGACCGTCATGACAATGCACCAACTATTCAACTATGCCCGCGACGAATGGGTGTCAGGTTCAGGCCCGCTGACCGAGCTCGTCTCCGCCATCGACGGAGCGCCAGTGGCTTTAACCGGCTCAGGCGGCGTCGATTTCGCCGCCATGCTCCACCACGCGCGCAGCGTCGGCGGCCCGGCGCTGCGGGCGATGACCTTTCACGAGCGGGCGCGGCTGCTCAAGGGACTGGGTCAGGCGATCCTGGCGGGCAAGGAATCACTCTACGAACTTAGCGCCCAGACCGGAGCGACGCGCCGCAACGGGTGGATCGACATCGAGGGCGGGACCGGCACGCTCGCCTCCTTCTCGTCGAAAGCGAGGCGCGATTTGCCCGACGCGACGGTGCTGCTCGACGGGCCGATCGAACCGCTGTCGAAGAGCGGGCAGTTCGTCGGCCAGCACATCTACACCTCGCTGCAGGGCGCGGCGGTGCACATCAACGCCTATAATTTCCCGGTATGGGGGATGCTCGAGAAGCTCGCCCCGACCCTGCTTGCGGGGGTGCCGGCGATCGTCAAGCCGGCTAGTTCGACGGCTTATCTGTGCGAGGCGGCGTTCCGGCTGATGGTCGACAGCGGCCTGCTCCCGCCCGGCGCGGTGCAGCTCATCGTTGGCGGGGTCGGCAACCTGTTCGACCATCTCGGCGGGCAGGACGTCGTCAGCTTCACCGGTTCGGCGGCGACCGCCGCGACGCTGCGCGCGCACCCCGTCGTTCAGCGCGAAAGCGTTCGCTTCGTCGCCGAGCAGGACAGCCTCAACGCGTCGATCCTCGGCCCTGACGTCGGTCCGGGTACGCCCGAATTCGAGCTGTTCGTGAGCGAGGTGGTGACCGAAATGACGGTCAAGGCGGGGCAGAAATGCACCGCCATCCGCCGCGCGATGGCGCCGACTGCGACCCTCGACGCGCTCGAAGCGGCGATCGGCGAGAAGTTGCGGGCGACCCTTGTCGGCGATCCGCGCGACAAGGGTAGCGGCATGGGCGCGCTCGTTTCGACCGGCCAGCGCGCCGATGTCATCGCCAATGTCGCCAAGCTGCAGGCAGCGGGGGCGCGGATCGTCTCGGGCGACCCCGCGGCGAACATCGGTCCGGCTGGCGGCGCGTTCATGTCTCCGATCCTGCTACGCACTGACGACCCGTGGGGTTGCGATGCGGTCCATGATGTCGAGCCGTTCGGCCCGGTCGCGACGATCATGCCCTATCGCGACCTCGCCGACGCGATCGCGCTCGCCAATCGCGGCCTAGGCAGCCTGGTCCTCTCGCTGTTCACTCACTCGCCCGACGTTGCGCGTGAGTTCGTGCGCGGGGCGGCGAGTTTCCACGGTCGGATGCTGGTCATCGACCGCGACAATGCCGCCGAATCGACCGGTCATGGTTCGCCACTGCCGGTGCTGGTTCATGGCGGACCCGGGCGGGCCGGCGGCGGCGAGGAATTGGGCGGGATGCGCGGCGTGAAACATTATATGCAGCGCAGCGCGATCCAAGGGTCCCCGGCGATGATCGCGGCGATCAGCGGCCAATATGTCGATGGTTTGCCCAAGCATTTCGTCGACGGCCATCCATTCCGCAAGCGGATGCGCGACCTCGTCGTCGGCGACACGCTAAGGACCGTGAGCCGCACCGTCACCATCGAGGATATCGAGACGTTCGCCCATTTTACCGGCGACACCTTCTACGCCCATATGGACGAGGAAGCGGCGAAGGCGTCACCGATCTTCAAGGGACGGGTGGCGCACGGCTACCTTATCCTGAGCTTCGCCGCCGGCCTGTTCGTCGATCCCGACCCCGGCCCGGTGCTGGCCAATACAGGGCTTGAAAACCTCCGCTTCCTCACGCCGCTCTACCCGGACGATTCGATGCGGGTCGAGCTGACCGTCCGCGCCAAG
>NZ_JANMWY010000214.1:0-1967 GCF_031380695.1 Sphingomonas sp.
TGAAGCGCTTGCCGTTGAGCTGGACCAGCACTTCGTCCGACGGCAGGCCGCGCAGCGACGGTGCGCGCACCAGGCTCGACGCATCGGCGATCGAATTCGTGCTGGAAAAGAAGGACGGGATGATATTCTTGAGCGAATCAAGGATGTTGCCGGTCGGCTGCGACTTCAGCTCGGCCGCACTGATGACGTCGATCGGCGATGCCGAGTTGGTGACGGTGCGATCCGTCCGTCGCGTGCCCAGCACGATGATCTCTTCGCCGGCGGCCTTGTCGGTGGCGGCGGTGGTCGCGACGGTGGCGTCCTGCGCCTGGGCCAAGCCCGGAACGGCGATCAGCGCCGCCACTGCGGTCGTCGACAAAATCGCTGCGCGCAAGCTGCGCGATGCAAAGTGAACCATAATTCCCCCTCGTGTCGTGCGCCGCATTGGCGCTCCGCCCCACCACGACACCCCCCTGGATGTCGTCCTTAAGGGAGAGGAAACGAGATCATTGGTCAAGCGTGTGACCGGCCTTGCGATGCGTTTGATACGGGACCGTTGCATTTTTGCACTCGATTGCACAGACGTTGCGGATGCTCACCCATCGCTTTGCGACCGAAGCCGATCTTGAATCCCTGCGCGTGCTGATGGCGCTGGCGATCGAGGTCAACCAGCGTGCTTTCCTGACCCCCGCCGAACTCGCCGTGAGCGGCATGACGATGGGGCTCGATACGCAATTGATCGCCGACCGCACCTATTTCCTGATCGAGGAAGAGGGCGAGATCGTCGGCTGCGGCGGCTGGAGTTTCCGCGCTACCACCCACGGCGGAGACCAGAGCCAGGTCGCGCGCGATACCACCCCGCTCGACCCGGCGCGCGACCCGGCCCGCATCCGCGCCATGTACACCCACCCCGATCACGTCCGCCGCGGCATTGGCTGGCGGATCCTCGAGCTATGCGAGGGCGCCGCCCGCGACGCCGGCTTCACCAGCACGATGATGGTCGCGACCCTGTCGGGCGAACCGCTCTACCGCGCCGCCGGCTACCGCGAGATCGAGCGCACGCCCTCCGCCCCGGTCGACGGCGTCCGCGTGCCGCTCATCGTCATGCGCAAGGCGCTCAGCTAAGCTCGCGCCGCGCCGCCCAATGCGCCTGTTCGCGCGCCGTCTCGTCCGCGTCGAGCAACCGCGCCCGCTTGATCGCGTCGATCTTGCGCAGGATCGACTCCCGCACATCTTCCAGCCGCGGTTGGGGCCGCCCCCACCAGAAAATCGACGCCACATGTCCGCCCCGCTCGTGCGCCGTCCGCCGGTGCATGCTGAGCAGGTGGAGCGCATGGTCGGCGGTCATCCCCGCCATCGCCACCTCGGGCGGCTGCTCGGGATCGGAAAACAGGTTGCAGCCG
This sequence comes from Sphingomonas sp., assembly GCF_031380695.1. GTDB lineage: Bacteria > Pseudomonadota > Alphaproteobacteria > Sphingomonadales > Sphingomonadaceae > Sphingomicrobium. The sequence goes on from NZ_JANMWY010000214.1 coordinate 1,383, forward strand.
TTCTGCAGCAGCGCAAACTCCAGCCGCGTCACCCCGGTCGCGATCGCCTCGTCCCACTGCCGCGCGAACGCCCGCCAGCGCTTGCGGTGGAAATAGGCCGAAGGCGGATGCATCCCCACTTCGGCACAGGCCGCTGCGACGTTGCACGTCGATGCCAACGCCGCCAGGAACCGCGCCTCGACCCGCGCCGTCCATTGCTTCAGCCGCGCCCGGCCGATCTGCATTCGTCGGCCATTGGTGCCGCGCACCACCAGTTCGGCCCCGTCCAGAAACCCCCAGCCGCTCGGCGGCGCGCGGCTGTCCCCCGCCGCCAGCCGCGCTTTGGCCGAAGCCAGCGCCGCCGCCCACGCCGCCGCGAACCCCGCATCGTCCTTGCGCCGCGCCAGCGCCCACGACCGCGACACCTTCGCCCGCTCAGCGGACAAGGTGACATTCCCCGACGCCGCCAGCGCCGCCAGAAACGCCTTGGCCCGCACCGCCCTGATCTCGCGTGACATGATACCCCCCTCGTCATTTCCGCGAACGCAGGAACGCAGCAATCGAATAAGGCCACCGAGATATGCGTTGTGGAGAGCTATAGGACAC
>NZ_JANMWY010000251.1:0-2097 GCF_031380695.1 Sphingomonas sp.
GGTCGATCGCGACGATCGGGAGGTGGGTCAGCTCCTCGCGCTCGCCGAGCGGCTGGTGCGCGACCTTCTCCGCCTCGGCGACGGTCTCGTCGCGGAAGGTGTCGGGCAGGCCGTGCTTGTGAATCGCGATCAGGCTGAAGCTGCGCGGCGCGAAGGGGTCGCCGAGGATGGCATCGACGCGGGCGGTGACTCGCGGCGGACGGCCCGACGGTTCGGCGAGGACGAGGTCGCCGGGCTGCGCGTCCTTGAGGTCGGAGATCATGAATTCGCGCCGCTCGCGCTTGTCGACCGGGGTGAGGAAATGGCGGCTGCCCTCCTGCCGAACGACGCCGAGCAGCAGTTCGGTCGACTTGGCCAGCAGCTTCATCGGGTGGGCGACAAGGCCCCTGCCCGCTTCTTCGGTCCGCGCGAGGATGCGGTCGTTGAGCGCGAGGGCGGATTTTCGCCCTTTCTCGATCACGCGCAGGCGCGGCGGCGGGGTCTCGGCGTGCCATTGTTCGGGGACCGCGAGCACCTGCCCATCCTCGACCGAGACGACGCGCAGCACCGTCACGCGGGGCACGCCGCCGGCCTTGTGAAAGGCGCGGCCGGGGGCACTGTCGATCAGCCCTTCGTCGGCCATGTCCTTGAGCAAAGCCTTGAGCAGGATTTTCTCGTGCGGCGACAGGCCGAACGCCCGCGCAATCTCGCGCTTGCCGGCGGGCGAGCCGGATTGCTCGATGAATTCGAGGATTTGCTTCTGGGTGGGGAGGCCCTTCGCGGGGCGGGGCGTGCGGGGCATCAGTGGGCGATTAGGCTGTCGATGTTGACGCCCTCGCCCGCGCATCGCGTCAGTTTAGTCAGTTTAGCGCGCAGCGAGACGGCCGAAGCGGCCGCGTTGGCCCGAGTCAGTATGCGGTCGCAAACAGTCATGCGAGCGGGCGTAGCGCAGGCGGTCGGCTGTAGGACAGTTTTTATTCGAAGACGTGTGAGCGGATATGACATCCCCCGCGAAAGCAGCAACCTGCCTTCACGGGGGATGATCGCCCGGGACGCAAACCCCCTGAGCGTCGGGCGAAGTTCAGCGCGAGGCGAGCCGGAGCTCGGGCGTGCGCGCGGCCAGTTGCTGGTTGGCGTCGGCCTGCGCCGTCTGGCGACAATCGTCGATCCGCATGGTTTCGGACAGATCGACCCGCCCGGCATAGGAGCCGCAGACATCCTCGATCGCCGAGGCCAGCCGGCGATGCAGCGTGCGCTGACCGGCCGGCGCGGCAAGGTTGAGATCGCCGATGAACACGCGAGCGGTCGGCGGCGAGTCGGCCGAAACGACGATCGGGCTCTGGGCGGTGGCGACGGCGCCGACACACAGGAGGAAGGTCGAAGCGATGATGGTGCGGGTGCGCATGGTTGGTCTCCCCAAAGGTTGAGTCGGCGGGTTGCCGATGCCGTTAACCATGCGCCGATCGCGGCGAGTCGGCGTGGACGGGGAACCGATGGATTGCCGATGGTCAGGCGATGAAGTGCCGACTTTTGCGGTTTGTCGGGTTAGGGCGTCTTTGCAGGCGGCGCGACATAGGGGCGGAACGCGCCGCCCGGGACGGCGCTGGCGACGGGGCTTTCGAAGCCGTCGGCGCTGACCGAGGAGACGCCGAATACCCAGTCGTCGACGCGGATGTGGGGGAGGACGGCTTCGCAGCTTATTGTGAACGATTTAGTCGTCGTCATTCCAGTTGTCGGTGCTTGCAGGGAACTCGTCGTCGAGCAGGCCTCCCTGAACCGAACTGAACGGAATTCCGTCCAGAGGGCCGAGTCTGTCCGACGCCAACGAACGACGTAGCGAGCCGCACGGGTCGGTTTCCAGTCGAGCGTAGTATCCGTACTCACCGCCCCCTCAACCGTCGGTTCTGGCGGCGGCGGCGCACTCGCGATGGCCGCCAGCGCCGCCGTGTTGAGCTTCACGATCTTCGCCAGATAGGGGAAATCCATGACGTCAATCGTGTCGCCATAGACGACGCCCTTCTCGGTGCGGACGTCCTGGTGCTGCTGGCGGTAATTCTCGACCGCGACGGACAGGCGCACGGCGGGGAAGCCGGCGTTAAGGAATTCGGTGTGGTCGCC
>NZ_JANMWY010000019.1:0-9857 GCF_031380695.1 Sphingomonas sp.
GCTCGGCGCGCTGGGGCCGCTCGGCCCGCGGCGGGGCATCGGTCCGTTCGACTAAACGATCATTGCGCTCCGGCCGCTCGGCCCGCTGCGGGCGGTCGTTGCGTTCGTAGCGGTCGCGCTGCGGCTGTTGTTGCGGCTGCGCGCGCTCGGGGCGCTCTTCATACTGGCGGCGTGGTTGCTGCTGCTGCTCCTGGCGCTGCGGGCGATTATCGTCACGAACGTCGTCGCCGTCCATGTCGCCGTCGTCGCCGTCGCCGTCGTCGTCATAGTCATTATCGACCGTCTCGCCGCGAGCGCGGCGCTGCTCGTCGAAGCGCGCCTGGCTTTCGCCCAGCACGCGAAAATAATGTTCCGCGAACTGAAGATAGGTTTCAGTCTGGACGCGGTCCCCGGCGAGTTGCGAATCGCGCGCCAGGCTCTTGTATTTTTCGAGCAGCTGCGCGGCATTGCCCCGCTGGCGATTGTCCTGGCGGTTGCCGTCGGCGCGACCGGTCGTACCCTGGGGCCGCTGTCCGCCGCGACCACGACGACGGCCAACGCCGTTCTGACGATTGTTGATCAAAGAAATTGGTCCTCGTCGCACTGGCGCGAACGCGCGCCTAGTCTTGTTCCTCGGCAAGAAGTCCGTTCCCCCGGCGATCGCCGGTCCGCGCGAGCGAACCGCCTTTGACCTGGGCCAAGCGCCGTGGCGCTGAAACGGCCGATGTCGTCGGAGGGCGGGTCGGCGCGAGCTCTATTCTGTGGAGCGGCCCCGTCCCTGCGCCCGATGTAGTCGGCTTGGCTCAGCTTTCCAAGAACTTTATGAAGATCCTACCAACAGCGCTCGCGGGCGACCGCCGAGATCGCGCGCCAAGTGGCTGAAAAGCCCCGACTCGGCGAACAGCGCGGTGACGGCGTCGGCCTGGTCGAAGCCGATTTCGATCGCCGCCAGTCCGCCCGGGGCGATCACGCGCCCAAGCTGCGGCGCCAGGCGGCGATAGTCGTCGAGCCCGTCCGGCCCGGCGAACAGCGCCTCGGTCGGCTCATAGTCGGCCACGCCCGGACCGGTCGGCGCATCGGCGGCGACATAGGGCGGATTGCATAAGATGAGGTCGTAGCGATGGGCTACGTCGCGCGCCCAGTCGCCGAGCTGGAGCGCCGCGCGGCCCGACAGGCCGAGGCGCTCGGCATTGCGCTGCGCATAGGAAAGCGCAATCGGCGAGGAGTCGATGCCAAGCCCGGTCGCCTTGGGCCATTCGTCGAGCGCGGCGAGGAGCAGCGTCCCGGGACCGGTGCCGAGGTCGAGGATCCGCTTCGGTCCGGGCGTTGCCGCGAAATGCTCAACGGCGGCGGCGATCAGCGTTTCGCTGTCGGGGCGGGGGATGAGCGCGCCGGGGCCGACCTCCAGGTCAATGTTCCAGAAGCCCCGGCGACCGGTGATATAGGCAACCGGCTCGCCCGCACCGCGCCGCTCGATGAAGTCGGCGAAGGTGGCCGGCGCCTCGCCTCCGGGCGGATCGAGCAGCAGCCGGTCGTGGCCGATGCCGAGCGCGGCGGCCATCAGCAGCTCGGCATCGAGCCGGGGCGTATCGCTGGTCGCGGCCAGGCGCGTGCTGGCCCGGGCGAGCGCGCGGAGGATCGCGCTCACGCCTCGTCGAGGCTCGCCAGCCGCTCCGCTTCGTCCTCGGCGATCAGCGCTTCGGTCAGTTCGTTGAGCCCCGGCCCTTCGAGGATCGAGTCGAGCTTGTGCAGGGTGAGGTTGATGCGGTGGTCGGTCACGCGCCCCTGCGGGAAGTTATAGGTGCGGATGCGCTCCGACCGGTCGCCCGACCCGACCATCGACTTGCGCGCGCCGGCGCGGGCGTCGGCGAGGCGCGAGCGTTCGAGTTCAAACAGCCGAGTGCGCAAAACCTTGAGCGCCTTGGCCTTGTTCTTGTGTTGGGACTTCTCGTCCTGCTGGATGACGACCAGCCCGGTCGGCAAATGTGTGATGCGCACCGCGCTGTCGGTGGTGTTGACCGACTGGCCGCCGGGGCCGGACGAGCGATAGACGTCGATGCGCAGGTCGGCGTCGTTGATCTGGACGTCGACTTCCTCCGCCTCGGGCAGCACCGCGACCGTCGCCGCCGAGGTGTGGATTCGCCCGCCGCTCTCGGTCGCCGGGACGCGCTGGACGCGGTGGACGCCGCTTTCGAACTTGAGCCGGGCGAACACGCCATTGCCGTTGATCGAGGCGACGGCTTCCTTGTAGCCGCCGACGTCTGACATCGAGGCCGAGATCAGTTCGAACCGCCAGCCGCGTTCCTCGGCGAAGCGCTGGTACATGCGCAGCAAATCGCCGGCGAACAGCGCCGCCTCGTCGCCGCCGGTGCCGGCGCGGACCTCGAGCATCGCGGCGCGTTCGTCGGCCGAATCCTTGGGAAGCAGTTGCAGCGCCAGCGCGCGCTCGGCGAGCGGCAGGCGCTGCTCGATGTCGAGCAGTTCATCCGATGCGATCTGGCGCAATTCCTCGTCGGCATCCTTGGTCATCGTCGCCAGGCTGACGCGCTCGGCGCGCAGGCGGCGCACTTCGCGAGCGGCGGCGGCGACCGGCTCGATCGCGGCATAGTCCTTCGACAGGCGGATGAACTCGTCGGTCGGAAGATCGCCCCGCGCCATCGCGTCCGACAAATCCTGCTTCTTCGCCTCGATCTGAGCAATGCGTTCGGAGGTGATGCCGGTCATTTCGGCAACTTGGGTTTTAGGATGGCATCGGGAGAGACTCCAATCTCGACTGGCTCTGTCCGAACTACTAAAAAACTACTTTCAAGGGCGGTCAGTACCGCCCCGCGAAGATCGTCCTGACGACCCACTTGATCAGGCTGGTTCACACGAATGTGAATCCCTTGGCGTTCCGATACACCAGTAGAATTAGAGGCTGTTACTACAACGCGAGCACGTGAACCGTTCTTCTTCGCAAGCTCAAATCGGCGTTTGGCATTCCCACGATAAGCAAGGTCCACTACCATGCCGCTGCGGCGCAATGCGGATGCGACCAAAGCTGCATCTGCTTCAAGCTGTGGTTGATCAGGGATCACAGTTAGTAATGGGCGCTCGCCATCCGGCACCTCAATCAACATCGCCAGTCGCTCGATCCCAGCCGCCCAACCGACCGCTGGCGTGTGCGGGCCGCCGAGCTGTTCGATCAGGCCGTCGTAGCGCCCGCCCGCAATCACCGTCCCCTGCGCGCCGAGCTGGCGGGTGACGAATTCGAAGGCGGTGTGGCGGTAATAGTCGAGGCCGCGCACGAGGTGGGGGGCGATCTCGTACTCGACGCTTGCCGCGTCGAGCCCGGCCTTGACCGCACCGAAGAAATCTTCCGCCTCGGCGCTCAGTAGCATCGGCGGCGCGCTGTCGGCGAACGGGCGGTCGCGCGGGTCCTTGCTGTCGAGGATGCGCAGCGGGTTCTTGTCGAGCCGCGCCTGGCTATCCTCGGACAAATCCGCGCGATGGCTCGCGAAATGCTCGATCAGCGCCGCCCGCCAGGCATCGCGGCTGGCGACGTCGCCGAGTGTGTTGAGCTTGAGCGTCACCCCCGCAATGCCGAGCTCGGCCAGCAATTGCGCGCCGAACGCGAGCAGCTCGACATCCGCCGCTGGTTCGCCCGCACCGATGATCTCGGCGTCGAGCTGGTGAAACTGGCGGAAGCGGCCCTTTTGCGGGCGTTCGTAGCGGAACGCCGGGCCATGCGTCGCGACCTTGAGCGGCGCGAACCGCTGCCATCCTTCCGACAGATAGGCGCGGCAGATGCCGGCCGTGAACTCCGGCCGCAGCGTGATCGAATCGCCCGAGCGGTCGTCGAACGAATACATTTCCTTCGACACGACATCGGTCGTCTCGCCCATCGTTCGCGCGAAGACGGCGGTCGGCTCGATCACCGGCACTTCGACCCGCTTGAACCCGTACAGCCGCCGCACGCGGTCGAACGCCGTTACGACATGCGCGAAACGGTCGGCCTCCTCGCCGATCAGACTTTGCGTGCCGCGAACCGGCTGGATTGACTGCGCCATTGGTGCGCAGCCCCTAGCGAGCGCATGGCCGAAACGCCAGCAGGGGCTTGCCCGCGCCCGTTGGAGCAGTAAGGGCACCCGCATGAACATCGATCTCATCCCCGCAGGCGACAATCCGCCGACCAACATCAACGTCTTGATCGAGGTGCCAATCGGCGGCGAGCCGGTGAAATATGAGCTCGACAAGGTGTCGGGCGCGATCTTCGTCGACCGCATCCTCCACACGCCGATGCGCTATCCGGCCAACTACGGCTTCATTCCGCAGACGCTGGGCGGCGATGGCGACCCGATCGACTGCCTGGTGATGAACCGCTGGGCGCTGATGCCGGGCAGCGTCATCCGCTGCCGCCCGGTCGGCGTGCTGTTCCTGGAGGACGAGGCCGGCGGCGACGAGAAGTTGCTCGCCGTGCCCGAAGTAAAAACGACCCCATATTATGCCGACGTCGAGGAAGCGACCGACCTGCCGAGCATCGTGTTGCAGCAGATCGAGCATTTCTTCACCCACTATAAGGATCTCGAGCCCGAGAAGTGGGTGCGGGTCGGCAAGTGGGGCGATGCCGCCGCCGCGCGCGAGGTCATCGTCGAATCGCTCGAGCGTGCGCGTCAGGCGAAAAGCTAGATTCGCGGCCGGGCGAGGACGAGCACCGGCAAAACTTGCGAATGAACTTGACCGACGGTCCGTCGATCCGGCCGGGCTCTCGGCAGCTTTCGACCCACAGGAGTCTTCTTGACCAACTGCCATCGCCTTCGCTGCCTACTTGCGCTGCTCCTCGGAGCGACAAGCGCTCCCCTTTTCGCCGTCGGGCCGGCCGAACAATCCACCCGCGCTGCCATTGCCCGGGTGCAGCGGATCGACCCGTCGATCCATGCCGTGCTGGCGATCGAGCCGACCGCGATTGCGCAGGCGCGAACAATCGATGCCGGCGGGGTTCGCGGGCCGCTCGTCGGGCAACCGGTGCTGATCAAGGATAATATCGAGGTCGCAGGACTGCTGCCGACGACCGCGGGCAGCCTGGCGCTGATTGACAATGTCACCGGACGGGACGCTCCGCTGATTGCGCGCCTGCGCCAGGCCGGAGCGGTGATCCTGGGCAAGACGAACCTCAGCGAATGGGCCAATATCCGCTCGACCAACTCGATTTCGGGGTGGAGCGCGGTTGGCGGGCAGACGCGCAATCCCCACGCGCTCGACCGCGATCCGTGCGGTTCGTCGAGCGGCAGCGGCGCGGCGGTAGCGGCCGGGATCGTCGACCTCGCCATCGGAACCGAAACCGACGGGTCGATCACCTGCCCCGCCGCACTTAACGGCATCGTCGGGTTTAAGCCGACGGTGGGACTGGTCAGCCGGACACATATCGTCCCGATCAGCACCAGTCAGGATACTGCCGGGCCGATGACCCGCACCGTCCTCCAGGCGGCGCAATTGCTGAGCGCCATCGCCGGTACCGATCCGGCCGACCCGGCGACGAAAAACGCCGATGCGCACCGGGCGGACTATGCGGCCGGTCTGACGGCAGACGCGCTGCACGGCATGCGGATTGGGGTGATGCGCTTCGCCTCGGGATTTGGCACCGATGGTCCGTTCGAGGCGGCGCTGGCGGTGCTACGGGCACAGGGAGCGACACTGGTCGAGATCAAGGCGTTCGACGACAAGGCGATCGGACCGGGCGAACACGTCGTGCTGATGACCGAGTTCAAAGCCGGGCTAAACGCCTACCTCGCCACCACGCCGCCGCAGGTCGTCACCCGCACGCTGGCCGCCGTGATCGCCTTCAACACGGCCCATGCCGTGCAGGAATTATCGCTATTCGGGCAGGACACGTTCATCGAGGCCGACAAAAGCACGGGCCTCGACGATCCGACCTATCTGAAGGCGCGCGCGACCAGCCTGGCCGCCGCCGGCGTGAACGGCATCGACCGCCTGCTCAAGGCTGACCGGCTCGACGCGCTGGTCGGCCCGACCATGCCGCCGGCGTGGAAGATCGACGCGGTCAACGGTGACCAAAGCGCCGGTGGCGGGGCGGGCAGCCTGGCGGCGGTCGCCGGCTATCCTCACCTCACCGTCCCGATGGGGGCAGTGAAGGGGCTACCAGTGGGCCTCAGCTTCATCGGCGCGAAATGGGACGACGCCAAGATTTTGTCGCTCGGCTACGCCTATGAGCAGGCCAGCCACGCACTGGTCGCGCCGCGCTTCGTGCCGTCGATCGAGCAAGTCCCGCCCGTCGCGCAAATGCTCATGCCACAGCGCTAGCTGCTGATACGCAGCGCCGCGATGCAGGCGACGATGGCGAGGATCAGCAGCAGCCGCACCGTCGTCGCGGGCTCGTCGAACCAGGCCATGCCGACGATGACCGTGCCGACCGCGCCGATGCCGCCCCATACCGCATAGGCGGTGCCCATCGCTATGGTCCGCGCAGCGCGCTCCAGCAGCCCCATCGACAGGGTCACCGACACCAGAAAAGCGAATGTCCACGGGAGGTTGCGAAATCCCTCGACAAAGCGCAGCGAGGTGGTGAAACCCACTTCGAACAGGCCGCCGACGACCAGCAGGAGCCACGCCATTGCGTCATTTCCTCATGGCGCAAGCACTAGACGCACGGCCAGCTTGCGTTATCCTACGTCCGATGGCTTCGAGCAACACCGACCGGCGCAAGACCCGGTCCACGACGATCGGCAATCGCGTCGCGCCGACGCGGTTCCTGGTTTTCTTCGCGATGCTGGCGGCCAGCATCGGACTGGCGACGATCGTCACGCCGTGGTGGCTGTCGGTCATGCTCGGCTTCGACGTTTCGGCGCTGGTGTTCATCGTCAGCTGTATTCCCCTGTACCGCAAAGATCATCATGAGATGCGCGCCGTGGCCGAAGCCAATGACGCGAACCGCGCGATTTTGCTGATGCTGGCGTTCGCCCTGACGATCGTCATCCTCGTCGCCGTCGGCAGCCAAATGGCGAGCGACACGGCGACGAGCATCAGCGATATTGCCGTGACGATCGTGACCTTGCTGGTGTCCTGGTTCTTCGCCAACACGGTCTACGCCCTGCACTATTCGCACCTTTTCTACACAGCCGACGACGGCGGCCAGGACCACGCCGGTCTGATTTTTCCAGGCACCGACAAGACGCCGGGCTTCTCCGATTTCGTCTATTTCTCTTTCTGCATCGGCGCGGCGCTTTCGACCTCCGACACCGACATCACGTCACCGCACATCCGCCGCGTCGTAACTGCCCACAGCATCGCTGCCTTCATCTACAACGTTGGCGTGTTCGCGTTGACCGTAAATCTGCTTGCCGGCAAACATTAGGCGCTGGCTTCCAACGCCGGACGATCCTCGCTCCGCGCCGCGATCCAGCAGGCCACTAGGATCAGCCCGGCGCCGGCTAGCGTGAACAGCGACACCGTCTCCCCGAAACGCAGCCACCCGAGCGCCATCGCCCACAGGAAGCTCGAATATTCGGTGGTCGACAGATAGGCCGCTCCGGCCCGCGCATAGGCCCAGGCGAGCAGCAGCAGCGAGGCCAGCGCCAATAGCGCGGCCAAAATGACGTTCGGCCACTGGCCGGCCGGTAGCTGCGGCACGCCGAGGAACGGCACTGCGCTGAGCAAGGCCATGCTGACGACGAGGTTCTGGAAAAAGGCGATTTCAACCGGGCGCGCGACTAGTGCCTGCTGACGCATCAGGATAATATTCCAGGCGTAGATCACCGCCGAGCACAGGATCGCAACGCTGCCTAGCGTTGCCTCCCGCCCGAGATCGCCGCGCGCCTGGCCGACGAAGATTACCAGCACCCCGGCGAAGGCGAGCAACGACCCCGCCACCGTCCGCCGCCCGAGCGGCTCGTGCAGGACTAGCGCGGCCAGTACCAGCGCGATCAGCGGAGCAATGAATGAAAGGGCAACCGCCTGCGCCATGGGCACGCGCGCCAGCCCCCAGAAGAACATCACCGCCATGGCGGCGGTCGCCACGCCGCGCACGACGTGGAGCCGGAGCGTTGAGCGATCGGGCAGGGGAGACGGTTTCGCCGCGAACAGGAGCCCGCTGAGCGACACGCCTACGAGCGAGCGGAACAGCAGCGTGGCAAACACGCCCGCGCTCAGCGTCAATGCCTTGACCACCATATCCATGATGGAAAAAAAGCCGATACCGGCAATGGCGGCGAGATAGGCAGGAAAGACGCGCGGTGTGGTCACCGCTCTGTGCCTATCCGGGAACGCAAACGGCGACTAGCGCAACACCATCTTGTCACCGGTCATCTCGACGCCGCCAAGCTTAGTCAGGACCGACTGGCCGAGCAGATTTCGGCCGAGCCCCTCGAGCACTGCGGCACGGACATGCTCGACGATGTGGCCGTTGACCTCGATCCGGTCGAGCATGATGTCCTGCCCGCGGACCGGCCCGGAGGCTCCTTCGGCGATCACTTTGAAGCTGGTCGGGTCGACATACAGTCCGGCCCGGCGAGCGTCGTCGACGGTCAGGGCAACGACGTCCGCGCCGGTGTCGACCACAAACGGCAGTGACTGGCCGTTGACGCTCGCGTCGGTTTCGAAATGTCCTGACGGGCCCCGATCGATGACGAGTTCACCGCCGTTGCCGCTGCTGACGGGGACCACCATCGCCGGGCTGTCTTCAGCCTTGACCGCGACGGCCTCGGCAGAAGCAGCAGGGGCCTGCTTCCTAGTCGGGGCCATGAGTGCGACAAGGACACTGAAGCCGATGATGAGTAAAACAAACCGAGACATGCGGAGATGATAAAGGACCGGCCTTGCGCAATCGTTACCGCGAGCGCGGGCGCTATTCGGCAGCGTGGAGGATGGCGTCGGCGGACTGTCCGCCCGCCTCGATCTCGGCGGCTTTGGCCTCGACCAGCCGGACGATGTGATTGATCATGTCGGCGTCCTGGACGTGGTGGTCGGTGACGCCAGACAGATAGACCATATGCTTTCCATTACCGCCGCCGGTGATGCCGATGTCGGTCTCGCGCGCCTCGCCCGGGCCGTTGACGACGCAGCCCAGTACCGACAGCGACATCGGCGTGCGGATATGCTGCAGCCTCTCTTCCAGCGCCTGGACCGTGCGAATAACGTCGAACCCCTGTCGCGCGCACGACGGGCAAGACACGACCCGCACCCCGCGGTTGCGGATGCCGAGCGATTTGAGCAGCTCGTAACCGACGCGGACTTCCTCCTCGGGCTCGGCCGAGAGCGAGACGCGGATGGTGTCGCCGATCCCGGCCCACAGCAACGAGCCCATGCCGATCGCCGACTTGACCGTCCCGCCGATCAGCCCGCCGGCCTCGGTTATGCCGAGGTGGAGCGGGCAGTCGACCGTCTCGGCGAGCTGCTGATAGGCGGCGACGGCGAGGAACAGGTCGGACGCCTTCACCGCCACCTTGTAATTCTGGAAGCCATGATCCTCGAGAATGCGGATATGATCAAGCGCGCTTTCGACCAGCGCCTCGGGGCACGGCTCGCCATATTTTTCGAGAAGGTCCTTTTCGAGGCTGCCGGCGTTGACGCCGATGCGGATCGCACAGCCATTGGCGCGCGCCGCCGCCACGACTTCGGCGACCCGCTCGGCCGAGCCGATATTGCCCGGGTTGATGCGCAGGCATGCCGCACCGGCATCGGCCGCCTCGAGCGCACGCTTGTAGTGGAAATGGATGTCGGCGACGATCGGTACGTTGGCGGCGAGCACGATCTCGCGCAGCGCGGCGGTGCTTTCCTTGTCGGGGCAGGACACGCGGACGATATCGACCCCGGCCTCCTCGCATCGCCGGATCTGGGCGATCGTCGCGGCGGCGTCCGAGGTCAGCGTGTTGGTCATCGTCTGG
>NZ_JANMWY010000025.1:0-8450 GCF_031380695.1 Sphingomonas sp.
GCCGATCTCGTGCCCAGCGCGAAACACCGACAAGATCTGGTCGTGGAGGTCGATGCGGATCCACACCGGACCGGCAGGCACTCCGGCCTCGTCCCATCGATGCTCGCCATAGGTCATCGGCGTGCGGATGTTGAGCATCGAGCGGATGGGCTGGCCACCGGTCGGCACCGGCGCTGACGTGACGGCGACCCGGACTCCCGCCGAACCCGGCAGGGGCTGCGACTGCGCCGCCTTGGCGACAACCGGCTCTGCAACTTGGGTGGAGGGCTTGGCATCGCAGGCGGATAGGAGGCCCAACGCAAGAAGGGCGACGACCTGGATCGCCGCAGATGTCACTGAATTTGGAGCGACGCGCTCTCGGGCCGCATCGGCCGGGCGGACCTACGCCGGCGAAGCGCGATGCCGGTAGCGCCGAAGCCGAGCAGCATGAGCGCCCATGTATCCGGCTCGGGCACCGCTGGAGTGACCGGCGGGACTGGCGGAATTGGCGGCACTTGCGGACCAGGCACGTCAGGGCCCGGCCCCGAGACGATCGGCGGGGGACCGGGCAATAGCGGCGGCAGTGGGATAGGCCGCACGATCGGCGGCACCACGTCGGGCAGTGGCGGCTGTTCAATTAATGGGGGCAGTTTAACTACCGGGACTTCGTTGGAAGGCTTGTCGGCGGCGAACAGCGGCTTGATGAAACTGTCGGGCAGTTCCGGCGTGCGGATCTTGGCCAGCGCCCGCTGATGCGGGACGAACCCGGGCGCCTTGCGCGCTTTGCTGTCGGCCAGTTCGCCCTTGATCCGTTCACCCGGCGAGCGTTGATCGAGCATCGTCAGCATGTCGGCCAGGGGCGCACCGTGCACGATCGACGAGGTGAGCGATTCCTTACCGTCGCGCGCAGGAATGAACGTGCCAATCGCCAAGGGAATGGCAGCGAGCGCAATCGCGGCCAGGCCAATCTTGGCCATGCGCGGCGCTGCAGACCAGCCACTGGCTAAATTGCCAGCTGAGGAACTATGGTTCATCATACGGTAACGATTTACGCTATCGTTAAGTTGCCCGCAACTAACAGAAGAGGTTAACGCCGAAGCGTGTCATTTTGGCACTGAATCGAATGGGCAGGGGGCGATGATTCGACGCCTCGGCCCGAAATAGTTGGTGAGTGCGTACGAATGAAAAAAGGGGCCGGACGTTTCCGTCCGGCCCGTGAAAGGTTTCTCAGGAGAGGATGCCTCGAAAGGCCCGACTGATATCGCAGCGCACAATAGATTGTGCAAGTGCGAACAAGCCCAAATCAGTATTTTTTCAAGACTTGGTTATATTTTCACCGAGCCGGCAATCCGCCGCAGCCAGGAACGGGGCAGGAAGCGGTGTCCCTGCGCTCCGGCCTTGTTCGCTAGCCCGGGGATGACCACGGCGCGCCCCGAGTCGATCGCATCCAGTCCGGATCGAACGACCGGACCGACCGCCATCGACAGCCGGGCGAACGCTGAATTGCCGATGAACCCGGCGACCTCGCCGAATTCGGTCGCGGTCGGGCCGGGGCACAGCGCGGTCACCGTCACGCCGTCACGGTAGACTTCTTCATGCAGTGCCTCGCTGAACGACAGGACGAATGCCTTGGTCGCGAAATAGACCGCGATCCGCGGGCCGGGCTGGAAGGCACCAGTCGAGGCCACGTTCAGGATCGCCCCGGCCTTGCGCGCCAGCATGTCTGGCAGGATGGCATGGGCGAGTTCGACCAGCACCCCGCAATTAAGGTCGATCATCGTCCGTTGCCGCGCCCCGTCGAGCACGGCGAACCGGCCCCACATGCCAAATCCGGCATTGTTGATCAGCAGCGACACGCGCTCGCCGTGCGCCGCCAGGTCGGCCATCAGCCGTCCAGCCGCGCCTGCCTCGCTCAGGTCGAGCGCGACCGCCCGGGCATTGCCGATCTCGGCCACCAGTGCGTCGAGTCGATCGAGCCGCCGCGCGACCAGCACCAGCCGATGACCGCGCGCTGCCAGCTGGCGGGCAAATTCCGCGCCGATGCCCGACGATGCGCCGGTGACCAGCGCGACCGGCGATGTCTCGCTCAGGCGACGGTCGCCTTGACGATCTTGCCCGGCTCGCGCGGCGGCTCGCCCTTGGGCAGCGCGTCGACATGCTCCATGCCGCTCTCGACCTGGCCCCAGACGGTGTATTGCTTGTCGAGGAAGCGGGCGTCGTCGAAGCAGATGAAGAACTGGCTGTTGGCGCTGTTCGGCGCCGAGGTGCGCGCCATCGAGCAGGTGCCGCGAACGTGCGGCTCGGCGCTGAACTCGGCCTTGAGGTCGGGCAGCTTGCTGCCGCTCATGCCGGTCCCGGTCGGATCGCCGCCCTGCGCCATGAAGCCGGGAATGACGCGGTGGAACGGCACGCCGTCGTAAAAGCCTTCGCCGACCAGCGTCGCGATCCGCTCGACATGGCCGGGGGCGAGGTCGGAGCGCAGCTTGATGACGACATCGCCGCCGCTCGACAGGGAAAGGGTCAGGGTATTGGCGTCAGCCATCGTCTTGGTCTCCGGTTGAAGGGTTGGCGGCCATGTAGGGCGACGCTGCGGCTTGCGCCAGTGGGCGGCCAGCCATAGAGGGTCGCGACGGGTCGAAGGTCGAGGGGAAGCAGGATGAGCGAGAGCCAAGCCGACGCCCTGCCGACGGTCATGCCTCCGCCGGTCGACGCTGCGGACAACAGCATCCACGATCAGGAGGACCGGCTCAAGCCGGCGTTCGTCGAGCGCGTGCTCGATGCGGTTGAGGCGGGTGACGACGAGACCGCGCGCGCGCTGGTCGGGCCGCTCCACCCGGCTGACGTCGCCGACCTGATCGAACTGGCCCGCGCCGACGAGCGTGACGGGCTGGTCGCGGCGCTGGCCGGGATCGTCGATGCCGACGTGATCGCCGAGCTCAACGACCATGTCCGCGAATTGCTGATCGACGAGATGGAGCCGCAGCAGGTCGCCGATCTCGCCGCCCAGCTCGACACCGACGACGCGGTCGCGATGATCGAGGACCTCGAGGACGACGAGCAGCGCGCGGTGCTTCGCGCGATGGAGCCTGACGATCGTGCCGCGATCGAGGAGGCGCTGAGCTATCCGGAGGAATCCGCCGGCCGCCTGATGCAGCGCGACCTGATCGCGGTGCCCGATCATTGGACGGTCGGCCGGGTGATCGACTATCTGCGTTCCGGCGAGGAGTTGTCGACCGATTTCTGGGAAGTGTTCGTCGTCTCGCCGACACACCACCCGATCGGGACCTGCCGCCTGTCGTCCATCCTCCGGTCGCCGCGCTCGGTCCGCGTGGCCGATATCATGGTCGAGGATCAGACCCTGATCCCGGTCGGGATGGACCAGGAGGAAGTCGCGCTGCGTTTCCAGAAATATGCGCTGATCTCGGCGGCGGTGGTCGATCCCAGCGGGCGGCTGGTCGGCATGATCACCGTCGATGACATCGTCCACATCATCCAGGAAGAGGCCGGCGAGGACGTGCTGCTGCTGTCCGGGGCGGGCGATGGGGACATCAACGAGCCTATCATTATTACGGTGCGGACGCGGCTGACCTGGCTGGTGATCAACCTCGGCACGGCGATGATCGCCGCGAGCGTTGTCGGCCTGTTTCAGGGCGAGATCAGCCGGTTTGCCCTGCTCGCCGTGCTGATGCCGATCGTGTCGGGGATGGGCGGCAATGCCGGGACTCAGACGCTGGCGGTAGTGGTGCGCGCGCTCGCCACCAATCAGCTCGCCAGTTCCAATACGCGGCGGATGATCGGGCGGGAACTGACGATCGCGGTTGCCAATGGCTGCTCACTCGGGCTGCTGGTCGGGACGGGTGCGTGGCTGTTGTTCCACAATCCGATGCTGGGGCTGGTGATCGGCGCGGCGATGGTGATCAACAATATTGTCGCCGGCCTGTCGGGCATTCTCGTTCCCGTCAGCCTCGACCGGGCGCGCATCGACCCGGCGGTGTCGTCGGCGGTGTTCGTGACGATGATGACCGACGTGATGGGCTTCTTCAGTTTCCTCGGGCTGGCGCAGCTCGCGGGGCTGAGCGGCTGACGCGACTCACCGCAGGCCATTGATCGCCGGGCGGGTCGGCCTATGTCGCCCTCGTGCCGCTTCACTTGACCAAGACCGCCGTCGGCTGCGCCAGCGTCGACGCGCTGACCAACCGCCTCGCGCGGCGCGCGCGGGACGGGGAAGTGCGCGTGCCGACGCGGATGCGGCCCAAGCGCATGGCTGAATTGATCGGCGGCTCGCTTCACTGGATCGTCAAGCACAGGATTGTCGCGCGGCTCGAGATCTTGCGCTTCGACGACCGCAGCGACGGCCGCATCGACATCGTCTGCGTCGCCGAACTCATCCCGCTGACGCCGAGCCCGAAACGCGCGCACCAAGGCTGGCGCTATCTCGAGGAGGACGCTGCGCCGGCGGCCGGAATGGTCGATGACAGTGGCCTCGGCGCATTGCCGCCTGCACTTTATGGCAGACTATCAGCCCTGGCCCTAGTCTGACCCGCTGCCCGGCTGGGTCGGCCCCAATCGGATGTCCCGATGCGAGACGCCCCCCGAAAATATGCGGGTAGCCAAACGCCGCCAAGTCGTTAAACAATAATTAATTCATTAGATCCTCCAAAAAGTTAACAGGGTCGTTTAGGAGAAGTGGGATGAACAAACTTGCTCTTGCGTTGACCGCTGCTGCGGCCGCGTCGTTTGGATCCGCAGCCAATGCTGCGCTCCCGGTTACGTCGCAGTCTCTCAGCATCGGGAACTCGACCGGCTTCTACAATGGTACCGTCACCTGCGCGGCCGATGAGACGCCGTGCAATTTCTCGGTCAACTTCAACTTCGCTGCGCCCGCCGGGTTCAACCTTCAGTCGGCGGACATTACCTCCACCTATACCACGCTGAACCAGAACATCGACTTCACGTCGGTGCTGCTGAACGGCACGGCTTTCAACCTGTCGCCGCACGGCCAGACCGAAGGCGGCAATCTGCTCAACCAGGCGTTGCTCGCCAACAACACGCTGACTGTCAACGGTGTCGCCGGGACCACCGCTGGGGCCGACGCCGCCTTTTCGGGCACGCTGTCATTTGCTCGTGCCGTGCCGGAACCGGCGACGTGGGCGATGATGCTGATCGGCTTTGGTGCCGCGGGTGTGTCGCTCCGTCGTAAGCGCCCGGTACTGGCCATGCAGGCCGCGTAACCGCACGCGATTACGCCGCATATAAAACGGCCCGGCCAGCGATGGTCGGGCCTTTTGGTGTCAGCGACACCCGTCTACGTTGGCCGACCCAATCGCCTTGACGACGCAGGCTGCACCGCCGGTCAGCGACACGGAGGCGGTTCCCCGGGCGTCGATCTTGACCGTGTCGCGGACGTTGACCCGCACGACCGACGGACCCTCCGCGCCGACCGTGGCATTTTTCGCTTCCAGCGCACTGCCGTCGAACGACGAGCTGCCGCGGACGATGGCCGTCACTTGCGCCGCTTGGCCGGAAAGCCGGGCCAATGCCGCGCCCGACAGGCCGACCCGCAACTGATCGACCGCGACCCGGTCGATCGTGGCATTGCCCGATCCCTGGACCGACAGGTCGAAGCTCATCCCGCGAACCGCATTGATCGCCAACGCGCCCGATCCATTGATCCAGGCGGCGGTCAGGTCGTGCGTGCCGATGGCGATTTCGATCGGCCCCGACGATTCGCCCGGATAGCCGCCCCATGATGCGCCATTGGAATGCACCACCAGCGTCGTGCCCTGCACGTCGATCGCTACGCCATCGAGGCCGTGCGCCGATCCGCTCGCGGTCGCGAAGGGGGCGACTCCTGTCGTCACCCGCAGCCGATACGGCCCGTCGACCCGAATACGGGTAAAGGAGGTCACCGAGAAATTGCGGTCGGCCGCCGAAGCCGGAGCGACGGCGAGCAGCGACAGGGCGCCGGCGAGGATGAGAATGGGGATGCGCATACTCTATCCTCGCCGCTCATGGTTAAGGAACCGTATTGTCGGACAGGCCCGGGAACAATGCCCGTTGCCCGTTGCTGCTCCCGTCAAGCGGTTGCGGCTAGGCACACAAAAAAGGGGGGCGCCCTTGTCGGACGCGCCCCCAGATTTCAGGCAGCTGCGCGGGCGGTTACGCCGCGAGTTCTTTCGCCTTATTGTGGATCGACGCGGCCGCGTTGAGGATCTCGAGGATCTGCTTCAGCGCAGTCGGCTCGTCGACCTGCTCCATCGCTGCCAGTTCGCGCGCCAGTCGAGACGAGGCTGCTTCGAAGATTTGCCGCTCCGAATAGCTTTGCTCGGGCTGGTCGTCGGCCCGGAACAGGTCGCGAGTCACTTCGGCAATCGACGTCAGGTCGCCCGAATTGATCTTGGCTTCATATTCCTGAGCGCGGCGCGACCACATCGTCCGCTTGACCTTGGGCTTGCCCTTGAGCGTCTCGAGCGCGTCCTTCATGGTCTTGTCGCTCGACAGCTTGCGCATACCGACCGCATCGGCCTTGCCGATCGGAACGCGGAGCGTCATCCGCTCCTTTTCGAAGCGCAGGACATAGAGATCGAGGCTCGTGCCGGCGATCTCCGTGTTCTGGATTTCAGTAACCTTTCCAACACCATGCTTGGGGTAAACAACATAATCGCCAACATCGAAGCTAAGCGCTTTCGCAGCCATTCCAGAACCTTCCTATTGTTGTCCGGCCCGCCGTTGCATCACCTGAACCGCGCGCTCTATGGTGCGGTTCCCTGTGAGACCCCCGGTCGCGGCGTGCCCGTCTCTGATCGATCCAGCAGATGATACCACCACGGAACGCGGCGGCTCGTGACACTCATATAACAGAAAACGAATCAAATCGCCAGTCCGAGCTGAAACGGCTCGCCCTTTTCTGTGGACTGAATGTTCTGCAGCCCCAGTCCAAGCAGGCGAATGCCCTTCGCGACCGGTAGAAGCGCCCCGAGCAATGCCTGTCCGGCAGCCGCAAAGGCGGCCTCGTCAGGAACCGGTGCGGCAAAGCTCCTTGATCGGGTGATCAGGGTGAAATCGGAGAATTTGACCTTCAGCGCCACCGTGCGCCCGGTTACTTCGGCACGCGCGATGCGCTCCCACGCATAGCCGGCGACCCGCTCCAATTGTTCGGCCAGCGCCGCGTCGTCGCTCAGGTCGATGTCGAAGGTCCGCTCGGCACTGACCGATTTATGGAGCCGGTCAGGCTTGACCTCGCGCTCGTCGATGCCGCGCGCGATCCGCCAGTACCAATGGCCCGACGATCCGAAATGCGCCTCCAGTTCGGCCCTGCTCCACGCGGCCAGATCGGCCCCGGTATGAAGCCCCAGCCGTTCCATTTTCGCCGTCGTCACCGGGCCGACCCCGTGGAAGCGCTTGACCGGCAGCGTCGCGACGAACGCCTCGCCCCGGCTGGGCGGGATGACGCACAGCCCGTCGGGCTTGTTCTGGTCCGACGCCAGCTTGGCGATGAACTTGCAATAGCTCACCCCGGCCGAGGCAGTCAGCCCGGTCTCGGCCCGGATGCGGGCGCGGATCTCCTCGGCAATCGCCCGCGCGCTGCCCAGCCCGCGCACATCCTCAGTGACATCGAGATACGCCTCGTCGAGGCTCAGTGGCTCGACCAGCGAGGTATAGTCTTCGAAAATCGCCCTGATCTGGCGCGACACCGCCTTGTAGACGTCGAACCGCGGCTTGACGAAGACCAACCCGGGGCAGCGCCGCTTCGCCGTTACCGCGGGCATTGCTGATCGCACGCCAAACGCCCGCGCTTCGTAACTCGCCGCCGCGACGACTCCGCGATGCCCGCCCCCGACCGCCACCGGCTTGCCGCGCAGCGCCGGGTCGTCGCGCTGTTCGACCGACGCATAAAAGGCGTCCATATCGACATGGATGATCTTGCGCGGCGGGCTGTTCACGCCCCGTTCTTTACCTTGGCTTGGCCCGCGAGTCATGCTTAAGGGCGACAAACTCTACCTTCGGGACACGCCATGAACATTCACGAATATCAGGCCAAGGAATTGCTCGCCAAATATGGCGTGCCCGTCCCCGCCGGCCACGCCGCAATGACCGCCGACGAAGCCGTCGCGGCGGCGGAGCAGCTCCCTGGGCCGCTGTGGGTGGTCAAGGCGCAGATCCACGCCGGCGGGCGCGGCAAGGGCAAGTTCAAGGAGCTCGGCCCCGATGGCAAGGGCGGCGTCCGCCTGGCGAAGTCGATCGAGGAAGTGCGAGCCCATGCCCAGGAGATGCTCGGCAAGACGCTCGTCACCATTCAGACCGGCGCGCATGGCAAGCAGGTCCAGCGGCTCTACATCACCGACGGCGTCGACATTGCCAACGAATATTACCTCGCACTACTGGTCGATCGCGATACGGGCCGCGTCGCAATGGTCGTCTCGACCGAAGGCGGGATGGACATCGAGGCCGTCGCCCACGACACGCCCGAG
>NZ_JANMWY010000043.1:0-3777 GCF_031380695.1 Sphingomonas sp.
GCGAACCCGATCCGCGCCTGGCGGCGCTCGGCCACCGCTGGCTCGCGCCTGCTGACGATCCGACATCTGACCCGGCTCGCCATGCTGCCGCCGTCTGGTTTCCGATTCACCGCCGCCCCGCCGAAGATCGTCGGCATGGGCACGTTCGCGGTGCGCGCCTTCGCCGAACTAGGCTAGCGCGGCGGCGAGCCAGTGGGGCATGATTGCAGCGGCCGGGATGGCGTCGATCCGGGCATGGACGACGGCCAGGCCGAGCTCGGGATAAAAGGCCCGCGCGCGGTCGGGCATCTCGCTCGCCGGGACGACCACCAGCCGCCGGTTGATCTTGCTCCGCCAGTTCATCCGCGCGGTATTCTCCTGGCCGACGAAGCAGCCCTTGGCGAAGCTGACCCCGTGCAGTTCAGCGGCATTGCACTCCAGCCACAGCAGGTCGGCCAGTTCCGGCCCCTCCGCCACGCCGAGACGCAGCCGATGCCCGAGCCAGCCCGATGTCGGATCGTCAGCAGGCGCGAGCCAGCGGTGGCCGAGCGCCGCCAGGCGCGGATCGGGCACGCCCTCACCGCTCCCCGCCGACCAATGCACCGCCAGTGCCTCGTCGCGCGCGATCGTGAAGGCCCGGCGAAGGCGGTACATCGACAGGCGGCGGATCAGTGTCTCGGCATCGTCCGCCGCGACATCGAGCAGCAGGTCGTCCGCATCCGCCCAGACGATGAAATCAGCGATCACCTTGCCCTGCGGCGTCAACAGCGCCGCATAGACCGGCAACGCCCCGGTGATGCTGTTGCTCACCAGCCCGTCGAGGAATCCGCGCACATCCTCGCCGGACAGACGAACGACCGCGCGGTCGGCGAGGGTGGATGCGGGCATATCCTTCAGTTAGGGAGCGCGCGTGACAATGCAATCGCTCACCATCCGCCGCCCTGACGACTGGCATGTCCATCTGCGCGATGGCGCGATGCTGGAAACCGTCGCGCCCTACACCGCGCGCCAGTTCGCCCGCGCCATCGTCATGCCCAACCTGTCGCCCCCGGTGACGAGCGTCGCGGCGGCAGCGGCCTATCGGACACGCATCATCGCCGCGACCGGCCCCGGTTTCACCCCGCTGATGACCTGCTATCTGACCGACGACGCCAGCCCCGACGAGCTGGCGCGGGGACATGGCGAGGGCGTGTGGGTCGCGGCGAAACTCTATCCCGCCAACGCCACCACCAACAGCGCCCATGGCGTCACCGACATCGCCCGGCTTCGACCGGCGCTGGAGCGGATGCAGGCGATCGGCATGCCGCTGCTGGTCCATGGCGAAGTGACCGACCCCGACGTCGACATCTTCGACCGCGAGGCGGTGTTCATCGACCGCATCCTTGGCGGTCTGGTGCGCGACTTTCCCGCGCTGAAAATCGTGCTGGAGCATATCACCACCGCCGAGGCGGCGCAGTTCGTCGCCGACGCCCCCGCCACCGTGGCCGCGACGATCACGCCGCAGCACCTCTACCTCAACCGCAACGCGCTGTTCGCCGGTGGCCTGCGGCCCCACGCCTACTGCCTGCCGGTGGTCAAGCGCGAGAAGCATCGACTTGCCGTGCGCGCGGCGGCGATGAGCGGCTCGCCGAAGTTCTTCCTCGGCACCGACAGCGCGCCGCACGCGGTCGAGGCGAAGGAAGCGTCTTGCGGCTGCGCCGGCATCTTCAACGCCCCGTTCGCACTGGAAAGCTATGCGGCGGCGTTCGAAGCCGAGGACGCGCTCGACCGCCTCGAAGCCTTCGCGTCAGAGTATGGCCCGCGCTTCTACGGCCTGCCGCTCAACGCGGGCACCGTGACGATCGAGCGGACCGAATGCGCCGTACCCGAACGGATCGGCAACCTGGTCCCGTTCCACGCCGGCGAAACGCACGCCTGGCAGCTCCGCTAGCGCGGCTTGCCGTATGCGCCGACGAAGCGCACAGTCGCCGCTTCGAATAAGGGGGAGGCTATGAATAATCTTCGCATCGCGGCCGCCGTGCTGCTTGCCGCCGTGCCGGTCGCTATCGGTGCCACCGACTTCACCGTCACCGGCGCGTCGGGCAGCGGCGCAACCCGCTACGTCCGTGTCGCCACCGGCGACGTCGACGGGGACGGCGTGCTGAAACTCGCCTGCAGCGGCGGCGCGATCAGCGGCAGCTGGCTCTACGCCCCCCGCGATTCCAGCAGCGGCATGGCCTCCGGCAAGCGGATGCACAAGCCGTTTGCCATCGTGAAGGAATGGGGCCCCGCGCCGCCCATGCTGTCGGCGATGAAGGGCGGTTACGACCTCAAGATGAATAAGACCGCGCGCGTGGCGGGGACGATGGCGATTGACGATTGGCAGGCAGTCAGCGTTTCTGGGCTCGACGGGGCGTGCGCTCTCGACCGCGCGCCGGCCGCAAGTAACTAGACTAGCCGCACCCACCCTCGGCGGCCCTACCCTGGCCGGTTTCACCGATGACCGCAGCGAAATGGCCCTCGACCGCAGCATAGCATTCGCATGCCTGGCGCTCGAGCCCGGCGCGGTCGCGGACCTGGATCGCGCCGCGGCGATAGGCGATGAAGCCCTGCTCCTGGAACTGCCGCGCCACCGCGTTGACGGTCGTCCGCTGCACCCCCAGCAGGCTAGCCAATGCCTCCTGCGTCAGCGCCAATCGTTCGTCGCCGACCCGGTCCTGCGCCGTCAGCAGCCAGCGCGCCGCGCGGGCCTCGATCGAGTGAAACGCGTTGCACGCGACCGACTGCATCACCTGGCTCAGCAAATAATCCGAGTAGCGGCAGAACAGGTTCTGCAGGAACGGCGAATCATGTTTTGCCTGCTCGAGGGCATCGAGCGAGATCGACAGTGCCGGCCCGGCGATCTGCACTTCGGCGCGGGCATGGGCCGGGGCATGGCCGCAGCTCACGATCCCGCCGACCGCGCCCTCCTTGCCGATCGAGGCCACTTCGACCGACCGCCCCCCGGCCAGATCGACAATCAGGGAGATCATCAGTGGTCCGAACGGGAACAGCGTTCGCTCGACGGCCTGGCCTGCGGTCAGGACCTTATCCCCGGCCTCCAGCTCGACCAGCGATGCCGCCGGTTCGAGCGCCGCGCGCAATTCCCGATCGAAGGTCGCGAGCAGGCGGTTCTGCCCGAACGCGAGGTCCAGGGGCGAGCATGTCGCGCCAGTCGGCGGAGCCAAAGAACTGGTCAAGGAAATGTCCCACGGGGAAGCGAGATTGGCGATTGCCGCCGTCTTCATCCCACGCCGACGATTACGCTAACGTTCCGACTCCGATCAATGATTATTTTTCAGCGACTTACCTAAGTCTATCTGTCGTCTTCCCGACATTGTTTTAAGGGGCGTTCTGGTGTCTCTCCTGTCCCGACCCAATTCTATCCGTGTCCCAGACGGGGCTTGTCGGTCCGCTTGCCCGGGATTGCGTTCCTATGGGCAGTTGAACCATCGCTCGCCCGCCCGTATAGGCCGGTCGCCGCATGGTCCCGGAGACGTGGGTGAGTGGCTGAAACCAGCGGTTTGCTAAACCGCCGTACGGGGTTAACCCGTACCGAGGGTTCGAATCCCTCCGTCTCCGCCACCTAAATCCCAACGTGCGGGAGTTGCGTCGGTCGCCGTGGGTCGCTCGAATTGGCCAGTTGGCCTCGGATTATCGAGGGTGAAGCCGGGCCAGCGCGATCCCGGCGAGGTTCTGAGTGCGTTTCACGTGGCGGATGCGCAGCGGGGCGAACGACGGTGCCAACGCCTCCAGCGCCCGCAAATGCCGGACGGACGC
>NZ_JANMWY010000078.1:0-4911 GCF_031380695.1 Sphingomonas sp.
GATCATCAAATATGGCGGCCAGATGGGGATCACCGAGATCGACATCGGCATGGCCCACCGCGGCCGGCTCAACGTCCTCGCCAACGTCATGGGCAAGCCCTATCGCGCGATCTTCAGCGAGTTCGCCGGCGGCGCCGCCAATCCCGACGATGTCGGCGGGTCGGGCGATGTAAAATACCATCTCGGCACCTCGTCGGACCGCGAGTTCGACGGCAACAAGGTCCACCTGTCGCTGCTGCCCAACCCGTCACACCTCGAGGCGGTCAATCCGGTCGTGCTCGGCAAGGCGCGCGCGGTGATGACCCTCCGCGAAGACTCGCACGGCAAGTCCGTGCTGCCGATTCTGCTGCATGGCGACGCGGCGTTCGCAGGACAGGGGATCGTGGCGGAATGCTTCGGTTTCTCCGGACTGCCCGGCTATGGCACCGGCGGCACGATCCACTTCGTCATCAACAACCAGATCGGCTTCACCACCAGCCCGCAATATGGCCGCTCCTCGCCTTACCCGTCTGACATGGCAAAGGCGGTCCAGGCGCCGATCCTGCACGTCAACGGTGACGACCCCGAAGCGGTTACCTTCACCTGCAAGCTGGCGATCGAGTTCCGCCAGCGCTTCGGCCGCGACATCGTCATCGACATGTGGTGCTACCGCCGCTTCGGTCATAACGAAGGCGACGAGCCAGCTTTTACCCAGCCGCTGATGTACGCCGCGATCAAGACCCATCCGCCGATCAGCGAGATTTACGCGAAACGCCTGATCGACGAAGGCGTGATCGACCAGGCATGGCTCGACGAGCGGACCAAGCAGTTCACCCTGTTGCTGGAGGGCGAGTTCCAGGCGGGAACGAGCTACAAGCCGAACAAGGCCGACTGGTTCGAGGGCCGCTGGACCGGCTTCGGGCGGCCCGACGAACCGGTGCTTGGCCGGCGCAATACCGGCACCGCGATCGACGACGGTGATTTCGACCGCATCGGCGAGACGCTGACCCGCGTTCCCGAGGGGCTGACGATCCACAAGACGCTGGGCCGGATCCTGGACGCCAAGAAGGCGATGTTCGCGACCGGCGCGGGGTTCGACTGGGCGACCGGCGAGGCGCTGGCCTTCGGAAGCTTGGTCGCCGAAGGACACAATGTCCGCCTGTCGGGCCAGGACTCCGGTCGCGGCACCTTCAGCCAGCGCCACGCGGTGTGGGTCGACCAGACCAATGGCGAGAAATATATTCCGCTGCGCAACATACCCGGCGGGCGGTTCGAAGTGCGCGACAGCCCGCTCAGCGAGTTTGGCGTGCTCGGCTTCGAATATGGTTATTCGATCGCCGATCCGCGCACGCTGGTGCTGTGGGAAGCGCAGTTCGGCGATTTCGCCAACGGCGCGCAGACGATCATGGATCAGTTCATTGCCTCGGGCGAATCGAAGTGGTTGCGGGCCAGCGGCATCGTCCTGCTTCTGCCGCACGGGTTCGAGGGGCAGGGACCGGAGCATAGCTCGGCCCGGCTCGAACGCTATCTGCAGCTGTGCGCCGACGACAATATCCAGGTCGCCAACTGCACCACCCCGGCCAATTATTTCCACGTCCTGCGCCGCCAGCTGCTGCGCGATTTCCGCAAGCCGCTGGTGATTATGACGCCCAAGTCCTTGCTCCGCCACAAGTTGGCGGTGTCGCCGCGCGCCGACTTTACCGGCGAAAGCCATTTCAAGCGCATCCTCAGCGACCTGACGCCGCCCGCCGCAGCGGCCACTCGCCGGGTCGTGCTGTGCTCGGGCAAGGTCAGCTATGAACTGATGGAAGCGCGCGATACGTCGGGGGCCGGCAACACCGAAATCCTGCGTATCGAGCAAATCTATCCCTTCCCGTCCGAGCCGTTGGTCAAGCGGTTGAAGGCAATGCCCAATCTG
This sequence comes from Sphingomonas sp., assembly GCF_031380695.1. GTDB lineage: Bacteria > Pseudomonadota > Alphaproteobacteria > Sphingomonadales > Sphingomonadaceae > Sphingomicrobium. Next base: position 1,898 of record NZ_JANMWY010000078.1, read on the forward strand.
ACCGAGCTGGTCTGGGCGCAGGAAGAGCCGAAGAACAATGGCGCGTGGACTTTCGTCGAGCCGTGCCTCGAGGAATGCCTGGCACAGGCCGGTCGTGCCGGAATGCGCCCGCGCTACGCCGGCCGTGCCGCGTCAGCCTCGCCTGCCACCGGCCTGGCCAAGCGCCACGCCGCTGAGCAGGCTGCGCTGCTCGCTGAAGCGCTCGGACAAAATCAACACGCCGCCGCCGCCGCGGCTGAGTAAGGGACGACCTATGCCGACCGATGTGAAGGTGCCGACGCTGGGCGAATCGATTACCGAGGCGACGCTCGGCGCGTGGCTCAAGCATCCGGGCGACCCGGTCGCCGCCGACGAGCCGATCGCCAGCCTGGAGACCGACAAGGTCAGCGTCGATGTGCCTTCGCCGGTTGCGGGGACGTTCGGCGAGGCGCTGGTCAAGGAAGGTGACACCGTCGCCGTCGGCGCGATAATTGCGCGGATCGCGGAGGAAGGCGCGTCATCGTCGGCGGACGCTGTCGCTGTCGCTGTCGCTGCCGCTCCGCCCGCGTCTTCGTCGGCGGACGCTGTCGCTTCCGCTCCGCCCGCAGTCGCCGAACCCGTCACCAATCCGGCAGGCCCCGCCGAAACCCCGGCATTGAGGGGCGACGAACACGCCCCGACCGCCGACAGCCCCGGCTCGGCCAATGACGCTGCGTTGCGCCTGTCCCCCGCCGTGCGCCGCGCGGTGCTCGAAAATCACGTCGATCCGTCGGCGATCAAGGGCAGCGGCAAGGACGGGCGGCTGACCAAGGACGATGTGCTGGCGGCGGCGAAGCAGAAGGGAAGCAGTCCCCCGGCAGTAAGCAGTTCCCAGGCGCAGGATGTGGGTGCCCAGGCGCCGGAGGCGAAGACTCCTGCCGCACCCACTTCGGAGCCTGCGGCTCCTGGGCCCCGGCCTACGCCGGGGAACCGGAACGAAGAGCGCGTCAGGATGACCCGCCTGCGCCAGACCATCGCCACCCGCCTCAAGGACGCGCAGAACACCGCCGCGATCCTCACCACCTTCAACGACGTCGACATGACCGCCGTTATCGAAGCCCGAGCCCGCTACAAGGATTTGTTCGAGAAGAAGCACGGCATTCGTCTCGGCTTCATGGGATTTTTCGTGAAGGCCTGCGCGCTCGCCGCTCGTGACGTCCCCTCGGTCAACGCCTATCTCGAAGGCGACGAGATCGTCTACCATGACTATTTTGACGTTTCGGTCGCCGTGTCCGGCCCCAAGGGCCTCGTCGTCCCGGTCGTCCGCTCGGCCGACGCGATGGGTTTCGCGGAGATCGAAAAGTCGATCGCTGTCTATGGCAAGAAAGCCAAGGACGGCACGCTCTCGATGGATGATATGAAGGGCGGGACCTTCACCATCTCAAACGGCGGCGTGTTCGGCAGCCTGCTCTCGACCCCGATCATCAACCCGCCCCAGTCCGCCGTGCTGGGTATGCACCGTATCGAGGACCGCCCGGTGGCGCGCGACGGCCAGGTCGTCATCCGTCCGATGATGTACCTCGCGCTCAGCTACGACCATCGCCTGGTCGACGGCCGCGAAGCCGTGACGTTCCTTGTGCGGGTCAAGGAAGCAATCGAGGATCCCACGCGTTTGCTGATCGACTTGTAAGGATAATCGAAGTTACAAACGCATTGTATTTATGGCCTTTCTTGGCGGCTGTTGGCTGTGTCTCCAACTGCTTGGGTTGATCTTGGAAACTTGGAGAAGGTGGGCGGGGCCACGAGGTCCAGTCTCCGCTCAGCGGCAGTCGGTCGAGGGGTGGCTGGCCATATTTATCTTTAGCGGCCTATTTTTTGGTGGTCTTTATCTGGTGGATGAGCTGGTAAATGGCCCACACCACAGTTCGCGCTACCACGGTGCCGACGAGTGGGAATGCACTGGCAGTATGCGCTGTTAAAATCAGAGGTCTCCAATGACTGACACCAATTACGACGTCCTCGTCATCGGCTCCGGTCCCGGCGGTTATGTCGCTGCGATCCGCGCGGCACAGCTCGGGCTGAAGACCGCCTGCGTCGAGAGCCGCGAGACGCTCGGCGGGACCTGCCTCAACGTCGGCTGCATCCCGTCCAAGGCGCTGCTCCACGCCTCCGAACTCTATGACGAAGCCCATTCCGGCGCGCTCAAGAAGTTCGGGATCAACATCGAGGGGGCGAGCCTCGACCTCGACCAGATGCACGCGGAGAAGGCCAAGGCGGTCACCGAACTGACCGGCGGCATCGCCTTTCTGTTCAAGAAGAACAAGGTCGACTGGCTCAAGGGCCGCGCCGCCTTCACCTCGGCCAATTCGGTCACGATCGGCGATCAGGCGGTCACCGCGAAGAACATCATCATCGCCACCGGCTCCTCGGTCACTCCGCTCCCCGGGGTCGAGGTCGATAACAACGCGTACATCATAGTCGATTCCACCGGCGCGCTCGCCCTGCCGAAAGTCCCCGGCCACCTCGTCGTCATCGGCGGCGGAGTCATCGGGCTGGAACTCGGCAGCGTGTGGAAACGCCTCGGCGCGGCCGTCACCGTCGTCGAATATCTCGATCAGATTCTGCCCGGCATGGACGAGGAAGTCCGCGCCGAATCGGCCAAGCTGTTCAAGAAGCAGGGCATGACGCTGAGGACCGGGACCAAGGTCACCGGCGGCACCGCAGCCAACGGCAAGGCCGAACTGACGCTCGAACCCGCGAAAGGCGGTGCGCCCGAAACGCTCGAAGCCGACGCCGTGCTCGTCGCGATCGGCCGCCGTCCCAACGTCGATGGTCTTGCGCTCGACAAGGCCGGGCTGTCGCTCAACGCGCGTGGCCAGATCGACACCGATCACGACTTCCGCACTGCTGTCCCTGGCATCTGGGCGATCGGCGACGTCATCCCCGGCCCGATGCTCGCCCACAAGGCCGAGGACGAGGGCATTGCCTGCGCCGAAAACATCGCCGGCGGCACCGGCATCGTCAATCACGACGTCATCCCGAGCGTGGTCTACACC
>NZ_JANMWY010000105.1:0-6827 GCF_031380695.1 Sphingomonas sp.
CCCGTTTGCCGCCGCCATGCAATCGTGATCGGCTCGGTCGGCACCCACGCAGGTTTCGGCTTCGAACCAAATGCCAGCGTCATCCCGGGCTTGACCCGGGACCTGCCTTTCTGTCGGGATAAGGAGGCGGGCCCCGGATCAAGTCCGGGGTGACAAGAAAGGGGCGCATGACCGGCGAACTGGAATTCATTGCGGGGTTGCGGGCGCTGGCGACGGCGGGGGCGGCGCGCGGGTTTGATGATGACGTCGCGCTGCTCGGCGATCTGGTGCTGACTCACGACATGATTGCCGAGGGGGTGCATTATCTGCCCGGCGACCCGGCGGAGTCGGTGGCGGCGAAGCTGGTCGCGGTGACGCTGTCCGATCTCGCGGCGAAGGGGGCGGTGCCGATCGGGGTGCTGCTCGGCTATTGTCTCTGCGACGGTGCCTGGGACCGGGCGTTCGTCGGGGGGTTGCGGGCGGCGTTGGCGGAGTATGATTGCGCGCTGCTGGGCGGCGACACGATTGCCCTGCCGCACGGCGCGCCGCGTGTGCTCGGGCTGACCGCGATAGGGCGAGCCGGCGCGCGCGTGCCGGATCGGGCGGGCGGACGGGCGGGCGACGGGCTGTGGCTGGTCGGGACGCTGGGCGACAGTGCGGCGGGGCTGGCGGTGTTGCTTGCGGACGCGACGGCGAGCGGGCCGCTGGTCGAGGCGTATCGGCGGCCGCGCGCCATGATCGCCGAGGGGCGAGCGCTGGCACCGCAGGCGTCGGCGATGATGGATGTGTCGGACGGGTTGCTGATCGATGCCGGACGGATGGCGGCGGCGAGCAAGGTCGGGATGGCGGTCGACCTGGCCGCGCTGCCCTTGTCGGCGGCGTTCATCGCGCAGCGGGGAAACGATCGGGCGGCGCGACTGTTCGCGGCGACGGGGGGCGACGATTATGCGCTGCTCGCCGCGCTGCCGCCCGGCACGGAGGCGATGGTAAGGAAATCTTTACCTTCGGGCGCGCAACTGGTGCGGATCGGTGAGCTGGTCGCGGGCGCGGGGATTGCGCTTCACGATGCGGGCGCGCCGGTCGAGCCGCCGGAGTCGCCTGGTTATGAGCATCACGCTTGATCTTCGCCGCATCGCGATTGCGCTGAGCGGGCTTGTCTGCGGCATGGGCGGGGCGTTACTGCTGTTCCGCTAGAGGGTTCGTCGACGCTCAGCGCAAGGCGTCTTGCCACCGTCACTTCCTCCCCTTAGAAACCGCGCCAAATCCGGACCGCCGTTCGTGCGGCCGGGCACGCGTCCTTGGGGGGATTTTCCTGACATGAACCTGCTTCTCGTCGCTATCGTCTGCGGTTTCATCGCCTTGCTGTACGGGCTGTTCACCAGCCAGCAGGTGCTGCGCGCCTCGCCCGGCAATGCCCGCATGGTCGAGGTCGCCGCGGCGATCCAGGAAGGCGCCGGGGCCTATCTGCGCCGCCAGTACACTACCATCGCCGGTGTCGGCGTCGTCGTGGCGGTGCTGGTGTTCCTGTTCCTGGGGCAGTTGTCGGCGGTCGGATTCGTGCTTGGGGCCGTCCTGTCGGGCGCGACCGGGTTCATCGGCATGAACATTTCGGTCCGCGCCAACGTCCGCACCGCGCAAGCCGCGTCGGAAGGACTGCAGCAGGGCCTGACGATGGCGTTCCGTGCCGGGGCCATCACCGGCATGCTGGTCGCCGGACTCGCGCTGCTCGCGATTGCCTGTTTCTTCTATTACCTGATTGGCCCGGGTGGCCATCAGCCGAACGACCGCGTCGTGGTCCAGGCGCTGGTCGCGCTGGCGTTCGGCGCGTCGCTGATCTCGATCTTTGCGCGCCTGGGTGGCGGCATCTTCACCACGGCGGCCGACGTCGGCGCCGACCTGGTCGGCAAGGTCGAGGCCGGAAGTCCCGAGGACGACCCCCGCAACCCGGCGGTCATCGCCGACAACGTCGGCGACAATGTCGGCGACTGCGCCGGCATGGCGGCCGATCTGTTCGAAACCTATGTCGTCACCGTCGGTGCGACGATGGTGCTGACCGCGCTGCTGGTGAAGACGGCCGGGGCGGCGACGCTGCTCAGCCTGATGAGTCTGCCGCTGCTCATCGGCGGCGTGTGCATCGTCACCTCGATCATCGGCACCTATTTCGTGCGTCTGGGTGGCGGCACCAACATCATGGGCGCGATGTACAAGGGCTTCCTGGTCACTGCGATCCTGTCCGCCGTCGCGATCTAATTCGCGACGGCCTATTCGCTGGGCGACATGAACGCGGCAATCGACGCGAACGGCACGACGATCAGCGGCATGAGCCTCTACTGGTGCATGCTGCTCGGGCTGGTCATCACCGGGCTGATCATCTGGATTACCGAATATTATACCGGGACCAACTATCGTCCGGTCCGCTCGATCGCCAAGGCGTCCGAGACGGGGCATGGCACCAACGTCATCCAGGGACTGGCGATCAGTCTGGAATCGACCGCGTTGCCGACGCTCGTCATCTGCGCCGGGATCATCGTCGCGTTCAAGCTGGCGGGGCTGATGGGGATTGCCTTCGCGGCGACGTCGATGCTGGCGCTGGCCGGCATGGTGGTCGCGCTCGACGCCTATGGGCCAGTGACCGACAATGCCGGCGGCATCGCCGAAATGGCCGGGCTCGACGACAGCGTGCGGGCCAAGACCGACGCGCTCGACGCAGTCGGCAACACGACCAAGGCGGTGACCAAGGGCTATGCGATCGGATCGGCCGGGCTGGCCGCGCTGGTGCTGTTCGCGGCCTTCACCACCGACCTCGACGAGTTTTTCCCCAACCTGACGGTCGATTTCAGCCTGAAGTGCCCGTATGTCATCGTCGGGCTGCTGCTCGGTGCGCTGCTGCCCTATCTGTTCGGGGCGATGGGCATGACCGCCGTCGGTCGGGCGGCCGGCGATGTGGTCAAGGACGTGCGCGAGCAGTTCCGCACCAACCCCGGGATCATGGATGGCTCGTCGCGGCCCGACTATGCCCGCACGGTCGACTTGGTCACCAAGGCGGCGATCAAGGAAATGATCGTGCCCTCGCTGCTGCCGGTGCTGGCGCCGATCCTGGTCTATTTCGTCGTCACTGCGGTGGCTGGGCAGGCCGAGGGCTTTGCGGCGCTCGGCGCGTTGTTGCTCGGCGTGATCGTGTCGGGCCTGTTCGTCGCCATCTCGATGACCTCGGGCGGCGGCGCGTGGGACAATGCCAAGAAGTATATCGAAGACGGCAATCACGGCGGCAAGGGCAGCGAGGCTCACAAGGCCGCAGTGACGGGCGACACGGTCGGCGATCCGTACAAGGATACGGCGGGGCCGGCGGTCAATCCGATGATCAAGATCACCAACATCGTCGCGTTGCTGCTGCTGGCGGCACTGTCGGCGCATAGCGGCGGCTGATCGTCCTCATCTCGACTTGAAAACGGCCCCGCCCGACCCACGTCGCGGCGTGGCCTTTTTGTTTGGAGCCAAGCCATGACCCACGCCATCAGAGTCTATCAGCCCGGCGGTGCCGAGGTAATGCGGTGGGAAGAGGTTGCGGTCGGTGCCCCGGGGCCGGGCGACGTGCGTCTGCGGCAGGCTGTGGTCGGGCTCAACTATATCGATGTCTATCATCGCACCGGCCTTTATCCGTTGCCGCTGCCGTTCACGCCGGGGCTCGAGGGTGCCGGCGTGGTCGAATCGGTCGGGGAGGGGGTTACCGATTTCAGCCCCGGCGATCGGGTCGCCTATGCCAGCGCGATCGGTGGCTATGCCGAGGTGCGCACTATTGCGGCGGCAAGCCTGGTCCACCTGCCCGACGCGATCGACTTCGACACGGCGGCGGCGATGATGCTGCAGGGCATGACGGTCGACATGCTGATCAACCGCGTGCGGCCGTTGCAGGCGGGCGAGACCATCCTGATCCATGCCGCCGCTGGCGGGGTCGGGCTGATCCTGTGCCAGTGGGCGAAGGCGTTGGGGGCGACGGTGATTGGCACGGTGTCGAGCGACGCCAAGGCGGAACTGGCGCAGGCGCACGGCTGCGACCATGCGATCGTCACCGCGCGGCAGGACTTCGTCGCCGAGGTCGTGCGGCTGACCGATGGCGCGAAGCTGCCGGTGGTTTATGATTCGGTTGGGCGCGACACGTTCGCCAAGTCGCTCGATTGCCTGGCGCGACGCGGCCTGCTGGTCAGCTTCGGTCAGGCGTCGGGCCCGGTCGAGTCTTTCTCGCCAGCGATGCTCGTGCAGAAGGGGTCGCTGTTCCTGACGCGGCCGTCCCTATTCGACTATGTCGCCACTCGCGCCGAGCTGGAGCAGTCGGCGGCGGCGCTGTTCGAGGTCGTCGCTTCCGGCAAGGTGAAGATCGAGATCGGGCAGCGCTTCGCCCTAGCCGATGCGGCCGAAGCCCACCGCGCGCTGGAGTCGCGTGCGACCACCGGGTCGACCATCCTCACCGTATGAGCGCCCGTCTTTCCTTTGGCGCGCTTCGCCGCTAGAGGGACGCGCGACTTTTTCACCCTGACAGCATGCCGAAGGATTTGAATGGCCAAGGAAGAACTTCTCGAAATGCGCGGCCGTATTGCCGAGCTGCTGCCCAACGCGATGTTCCGCGTGACGCTCGAGAACGGCCATGAGGTGCTCGGCCACACCGCCGGCAAGATGCGCAAGAACCGCATCCGCGTGCTGACCGGCGACGAAGTGCTGGTCGAACTCACCCCCTATGACCTTACCAAGGGTCGCATCACCTATCGCTTCATGCCCGGCCGCGAGCGCCCGCCCGGCTACTGATGAAACTGGTCCTCGCTTCGGCGAGTCCACGCCGACTGGACCTGCTCGCGCGCATCGGCGTGGTGCCGGACGCGGTCGACCCCGCCGATCTCGACGAGAGTGTCGCCAAGGGCGAACTGCCGCGCGTCCATGCGCTGCGGTTGGCGTGCGCGAAGGCGGCGGCGGTAGCGGTGCGCCATCCGGACGCGCTGGTGCTGGCGGCCGACACGGTGGTCGCGGTCGGGCGGCGGATCCTGCCCAAGGTCGAGGATGAAGCGACGCTGCGGCAGTGCCTGGCGCTGCTGTCGGGGCGGCGGCACCGCGTGCTGACCGGGGTGGCAGTGGCGCTGCCCGGCGGCGAGCTGCGGTCGCGCGTGGTCGAGACGATGATCGCGATGAAGCGGCTGTCGGTTGAGGAGATTGATTTTTACGCCGGGCATGGCGAATGGCGCGGCAAGGCCGGAGGCTATGCCTTGCAGGGCTATGGCGAAGTTTATGTGCGGCACATGGCGGGGAGCTATTCCAACGTCGTCGGGCTGCCGCTGGGCGAGACACGGCACTTGCTGAAGAGTGCGGGATTTCCACTTGCCTGAGTGGCTCGTCGAAGCGGGTATTGGTGAAACCCGCGCGGCGCTGGTTGCGGATGGCGAGATCGTCGAGGCGCGGATTGAGATCGAGGGGAGCGTGTCGGCCGGGACGGTGCTGGCGGCGCGGCTGACGTCGATCGGTCAGGCCGGGCGCAATGCGGTCGCGAGCGCCGACGGAGTCGAATATCTCCTGGCGGTGGCTCCGCGCGTCACGCAAGGGGCGGCACTGGCGATCGAAGTGACGCGGGCGGCTTTCCCGGGCGTCGAGCCGTGGAAGCGGCCGTTGGCGCGGGTGAGCGAGGCGGTGCCGGGCGCGCCGCCGTCGCTTGCCGAGCGGCTCCTGGGGCGGACGCTGGGCTTTCCCACGCCACACGATGCACTGGAGGAAGGGGGCTGGTCGAGGCTGATCGAGGAAGCGCGGTCTGGCATCGTCGAGTTCGGCGGCGGGGCGCTGCGCCTGTCGCCGACCCCGGCGATGACCCTGATCGATGTCGATGGCGTGCTGCCGTCGGAGGAGCTGGCGCTGGCCGGGGTGCGGGCGGCGGCCAGGACGATCCGTCGGCTCGCGATCGGTGGATCGATCGGGATCGACCTGCCTACGGTGCGGAGCAAGGCGGCGCGGATGGCGCAGGCCGAGGCGATCGATGCGCTGTTGCCGCAGCCGTATGAGCGAACGGCGGTCAATGGCTTCGGCTTCGTCCAGATCGTGCGGCCGCGGACCGGGCCATCGCTGATCGAACTGGCGCAGGACCGGGCCGGTTTCGAAGCGCGCGCTCTGCTGCGGCGGGCGGCACGGTCGACCGGGGCGATCCGGCTGGTCGCGTATCCGGCGCTGGTCGAGCGGCTCGAGGCTGGTCAAGACAAATTTGGCTGGATCGAGCGGCTGGCGCGGCAGGTCGGCGGCGCGGTGAGCTTGCGCGGCGACCCTTTGCTCGCCATGTCGGGGGCCTATGCCGAACCGGTCTAAGCCGTGCCCGTTGTGCCGCAAACCCTCCGTGGCCGACCATGTGCCTTTCTGCTCGCGCGGGTGCAAGGACCGCGACATGCTGCAGTGGCTGGGTGACGGCTATCGCATTCCGGGGAGGCCCGACGATCCTGAGACACTGGACAGTGGCGGGGACGGCAGTTAGGGACCGCCTCGCCCGCGCGGACAGCGTTCGCATGGCCGGGCCCAGGTAGCTCAGTTGGTAGAGCATGCGACTGAAAATCGCAGTGTCGGCGGTTCGATCCCGTCCCTGGGCACCATTCTTTCCAATAGCTTAGGACTCGTGCGCGGCGTCAAGCCGCAGTGTGTTTGTGTAAATCCAGTGTAACGACGTTCAACTCTTCTGCCCCGAGCGCCAGCCTTTGCTCCAGCTTGTCCATGTCCGTCCGCTCTTTCCGTTATCGTGCTATGTCGAACGTCGAGACTTTAGACAGCGGCTTGGACCAAAAACCGAGCTAAGGTATAGCTCCAGTTGGCGCTTCTTGCGGGGGATGCCC
>NZ_JANMWY010000168.1:0-3595 GCF_031380695.1 Sphingomonas sp.
CCGCCCCGATCAGCGTCGAGAATATGTTCGCCGATCGCGCGTCGACCATGATCGAATTTCCGATCGTGGTGAAGGCCGACGTGCAGGGCTCGGCCGAAGCGATCGTCAACGCGCTCAACCGGCTGTCGACCGACGAGATCAAGGTCCGCATCCTCAACAGCGGAGTCGGCGCGATTACCGAGAGCGACGTGACGCTGGCCTCGGCCTCGGGCGCGCCGATCATCGGCTTCAACGTCCGCCCCAACGCCAAGGCGCGCGAAGTCGCGACCCGGCACAGGGTCGAGCTGCGCTACTATGACGTCATCTATCACCTGACCGACTGGGCCAAGGGCGCAATGGCCGGCGAGCTCGGCCCCGAGATCATCGAGACGGTCGTCGGCAAGGCCGAAATCCGCGAAGTCTTCTCGGCCGGCAAGCATGGCAAGGCGGCCGGTCTGCTGGTGGTCGAAGGCATCATCCGCAAGGCGCTCAAGGCGCGCATCACGCGCGACGATGTCATCACCTACACCGGCGAAATCGCCTCGTTGCGGCGGTTCAAGGATGATGTCGCGGAGGTCCGCGCCGGGCTGGAGTGTGGCGTGACCTTCACGCAAAACTTCATCGATCTGAAGGCGGGCGATTACCTCGAGACCTACGAAGTCGAGGAGCGCGCGCGGACGCTATAGCTGATGCGCACCGTCGAAACTCCCGAAGGCCGCTCGGTCCGCCTGCTCCGCGTCGGCGAGCAGGTGCGGCATGTGCTTTCGGACATTCTCGTGCGCGGCGACGTGCATGACGAGACGCTCGCCAGCCACCTCGTGTCGATCACCGAGGTGCGCATGTCGCCCGACCTGCGCTACGCGATCGTGTTCGTAAAGCCGCTGCTCGGCCAGGACGAGGAAGCGGTGCTCAAGGCGCTGCGCACCAACACCGCCTTCCTCCAGCGCGAAGTCGCCAACCGCGTGCGCGTTAAATATGCCGCCAAGCTGAAGTTCCGCGCCGACGAGAGTTTCGACGAGGGCGGCAAGATCGACGCGATCCTGCGGTCGAAGCATGTCGCGCAGGATTTGACCGAGGAATGAGCGACCTCGCCGCGCCGATGACCGGCGAGGGCTGCCGCGCCGAGCCGTTCGCCGAGCATCATCGTGAGCAACTATGCGCCGCCTGCGCCGAGGACGACGCAATTTGGACGATGTATGGGACGAGCTATGATCCCGCGCATTTCGACGCCAGCCTCGACAAGCTTGTCGGCGACCCGGTCAGCCACTTGTTCATTCTGTTCGACGACGACACATTTGCGGGCATGTCCGCGTATCTGAACCGCAACGATGCCCGCCAGACCGTAGAGATTGGCAATACCTATTATCGCCCACGCCTCCGCGGTACCGGCTTCAACGGGCGGGTCAAGGCGATGATGCTCGAGCGCGCTTTCGCGTGTGGATACCGGCGGGTGCAATTCTGCGTCGACATCCGCAACGCGCGCAGCCAGGCGGCGATGAAGAAGCTCGGCGCGGTGCGCGAAGGAGTGCTGCGCGCCGACCGCATCACCTGGACCGGCCACGTCCGCGACACGGTGCTGTTCGCAATCCTAAAGGACGAGTGGCCGGTCTAGAGTTCCCAGAAGTACAGGTTCGCAGGCTTCGACTGAGCGAAGCCGCCGTAGAGCGATTGCGCCGCGTCATTGCCAACATCGGCTGCAAGCCACACGTCGACGCAGTCACGCTCCCGCGCCCATTGCTCCACCTCGCCCAGCATGCGGCGAGCAATCCCGCGCCGCTGATGGGTGGCAGCAACTCCGACCTCGTCGATATAGAGATCGGCCGCCTTGTCGGGATGGAGGTGAATCGCTGCCTTGACCTGCCCGATAACCAGGTCGCCGTCGAGCGCCACGACCAGCATGACTGCGGGACTGGCGAGATAGGGAACGCGCCACTCGGCAACTGGCGGATCGTTAAACACCCCGTCGGCGATGCGGTCGAGCAGAGCGGCCTTGTCCGCCGTCATCCTGACGATCGAAACGTCCAAGCGACTTCCTTTGGTGTTGGCGCAGATTTGCTTAATGGGCGACGGGTTGAATCCGCCGCCCCGACGGTTACGAGCAGGCGTGGCCAAACTCTATTTCTATTATGCGGCGATGAATGCGGGCAAGTCGACCACCTTGCTGCAGGCCGATTTCAACTATCGCGAGCGCGGCATGGCGACGATGCTGTGGACCGCGGCGCATGACGACCGGTCGGGGACGGGCCAGGTCCGGTCGCGCATCGGGCTGGCGGCGGCGGCGCATCTCTATGACGAGGCGACGAGCCTGTTCGACGCGATCATCGCCGAGCTGATCAAGCGCAAGCTCGACTGCGTTCTGGTCGACGAGGCGCAGTTCCTGAGCCGCGCGCAGGTGCTGGAGCTGTGCCGCATCGCCGACGAGTTAAAGATTCCCGTGCTTTGTTATGGCCTGAGGACCGATTTCCTCGGCGCGCTTTTTCCGGGGTCGGCGGCGCTGCTGGCACTGGCCGACACGCTGGTCGAGCTGAAGGCGGTGTGCGAGTGCGGGCGCAAGGCGACGATGAACCTGCGCGTCGATGCCGACGGCCATGCGGTGGCGGCGGGGGTGCAAACCGAGATCGGCGGCAACGACCGCTATGTCGCGCTGTGCCGGCGGCATTTCTTCCAGCGGCTGGGCGAGAGCGAGGCGCGGCAGTTGAGCCTGGCGATCCCGCGCTAGATGCTGAGCGGCTGGATCATCCTCGACAAGCCGGTCGGGATCGGGTCGACGCCGTGCGTGTCGGCGGTCAAGCGCGCGCTGCGCGAAGCGGGCGAAGCCAAGACCAAGGTCGGGCATGGCGGGACGCTCGACCCGCTGGCGTCGGGCGTGCTGCCGATCGCGCTGGGCGAGGCGACCAAGCTGGCCGGGCGGATGCTCGATGCGAGCAAGGATTATGTCTTTACCGTCACCTTCGGTGCGCAGACCGACACGCTCGACCTCGAGGGCGCGGTCATCGCGACGAGCATAGTTCGGCCGACGGCGGAGGAGGTTCAAGCGATCCTGCCCCGCTTCACCGGGCCGATCGAGCAAATGCCCCCTGCCTTTTCCGCGCTCAAGGTGGACGGTGAGCGCGCCTATGACATCGCGCGTCGTGGCGAAGAGGTGACGCTCGAGCTGCGGAACGTGACGATCCACCAACTTCGCCTGATCGAGGCGACTGGCGACCGCGCAACACTCCTCGCTTCGGTGTCGAAGGGCACCTACATCCGCTCCCTCGCCCGTGACATCGCCTTGGCGCTCGGCACGGTCGGCCATGTCACCAGGCTCCGCCGCACCCGCGCTGGTCCCTTCTCGCTCGATCAGGCGATATCGCTGGACAAATTGACCAAGCTTGCTAAGGGACGCGCGCTTGATGGGGCGGTCCTCCCGCTATCCGCGGGGCTGGACGACATCCCGGCCCTCCCCGTCACTCCCGAAGAAGCCAAGCTGCTCCGCCACGGACAGACGCTGACGCGGACGCTCGCGACACCGGGCCTTCACCTTGCCACCGACGCTGGTCGTCCGGTGGCCTTGGTCGAGGCCGGCACCGATGGCCTCAGGGTCGTCCGCGGGTTCAACATCTAATCAAGGAGTATC
>NZ_JANMWY010000091.1:0-2574 GCF_031380695.1 Sphingomonas sp.
TGTGGAACGCCGCCACCGCCCTGCTGTTCTTCCTCGCCGCGCGGCCATTCATGTCGCCCGGTATTCCAAAGATTCTCGCGCTGCTGACCCCCGCCGCCGTCACCAACATCTATTTCGGGCAATTCGGCTTGCTGGTCGGCGCGCTCTATCTGTGGACCTTCCGCTGCCGGCCGTGGGCCGCCGCCCTGCTAACGTTCAAGCCGCACATCGCCATCCTCGGCGCCATCCCGATCCTTGGTCATTGGCGGCGCACGCTGGTCACTGCAGCGATCCTCGGCGGGCTCGTCGCGATCAGCACCGCCGCCTTCGGGGTCGTTCCGTGGCGCAACTATTTTTTCCAGATCTTCATCAATGGCAGCCGCTTCGCCCACGCGCCGCCCCTGTCGTTCATCATCTACGGCGTCACCCCGTTGATGGGCTATCCGGCCTGGGCGTGGCTGCTGTTCGCGGCCGCTGCGGCGTGGCTGGTATCGTGGAATTTCCATGTCTTCACCGCCGCCACCGCCACCTTCCTCATTTCGCCCTATGGCTTCGGCTACGACATGCCGGTCGTCTGCCTCGGCTTCGCGCTCATGCTGGCGGTCCATTGGCGCGAGATCGACTGGGGCGAGCGGCTCTTCGCCACGCTCGCCTTCCTCGTGCCCGTCCTCGGCCGGTTCGGCACCTGGCCGCAGCCGTTCATCCTGCTCCTCGGCCTATGGGTCCAGGTCCGCATCCAGCGCCCGACGGTCGGCTTCCACTGGGGCACGGGGCGGACGACGCTGCTGGCGAAAGCGTCCACGCCACAGGCCCAACAACCGATCGACGCCTAATCCGCCCGCGACTGTCGCGGCGGTTCGGGCGAATCGCTAGTCCCCGACCGCCGGCGCAGCTTGATCGTCTCCAGCCCGGTGAGAACCCCCTGCCGATATCGCCACGCTTGCAGACACGCCAGTCCGATCACGCCGGGGTTCGGCCAGAAACCGGCGATGATCGGCGCGGCGACCAGCCAGTCCGCCGGTGTCCGCTTGCGGTTGAGCAGGGCAGCAGTCGCGACCACCGACAGCCCGGCCAGATCATAGACCAGCGTGTAGGGCGAGATCAGCGCCGCACCGCACGCCAGCGCGGCATAGCGGGCCATCGGGTCGGGTGACGCCCGCCACGTTGTGGCGACGGTGATCATGCCCAGGACGACTCCGACCAGATGGACCCATGGCGGCCAATGCAGCCGCAGCCGCAAGCCGTTGATCCCGACGTCCATCACGTCGACGTGATGCTCGATCAGATAGGCCTGGAAGGCCGGCATCGCGTGGATCCAGATAGTCCAGGCAGAAACGCCCCAGATGACGACCGAGAGCGCGACGGCCGTTGCACCCGTCGTTGCCACCACGAACAGCCGCCGCCAATCGCCGATCGCCAGCAACGCAATCGGGACGGCCACGGCCGATTGCGGCTTCACGACCATCGCCAGGCCGAACAATATGCCCGACCATCGGCGGTCCTTCACCGCCACCCCGGCCATCAGGGCGGACCCGACGAACAGGCTTGTCTGCCCGGCGACAAGACAGGTCAACACGCACGGCATGATCAACGCCAGCGCGATCGCTCCCGCGCTCGCGCCGAGGCGCCGTGCGGCCGTGACGAACACCATCAGGCCCACCAGCGACCACGCGACAAAGGCGGGCCAGACCGGCAAGAATCCGAACGGCCGAAACAGGAACAGCGCTGTCGGTGGATAGGGAGACGGATAGTCGGCCGAACCCGGCGTCGACGCTCCATACCACAAGATCGGCCAGTCCCCTTTGTACACGGGGTAATTATTGTGAAGGATTTGGAAGACGCTGATCACCGCGCCCGCCGCGATCGTCCCTGCCAGGGTGGCTTTCCAGGTCAGGCGGTGAGACATTAATGTCAACTATTTGCCTCAAAATCGACGTTGTGGGTGCTCTGTAGTTTGAAGCGAAGCGGTGGACGACTTGAGTGATGGCTGGCCCGGTCTCGCGGCGAAGGGCTGTAGCAAGTAGCTCGCCAGGTCGGCGGGTTGCGTCAGGCCCGGCACGCCAGTTGCAGGCCATTGGGCTTTGTCGGGTTCGACCGCAGTCCCGAACAGGCGATCCCAGATCGAAAAAACCAAACCAAAATTATGGTGCCAGTGCCGCTCCTCGATCGAGTGGTGGATTCGGTGCCAGCGACTGTCGACGTAGAACAGGCGAAGCGGTCCGGCATGAACCCTTAGCGGCGAGTGGATAATTAGGTTCTGCAACGCCACGAACATTGCTAGCGAAAGCGGCATCAGTCCACCTGAGGTGATAAAGCTCAGCGGGATGCTGACGATCAAGAACTCGGGCAGAGCCTGCAACGGATGGGCTAAAGCGCTCGCAGCATGCAGTTCAGTCACGGAATGGTGAACGGAGTGGACCGGCCACCAGAAGCGATGCTCGAAGCGATGTTCCCAATATCGCAAGAAATCGATGAGCACGAGCATCAATGCGAAACGTAGTGGGCCGGGCAGCATGTCGAGGCCCATGACGGGATGAACGCCAATCAACCGCCATATTGTTTGCAACGGCCAAGCGACTAGCACGATCCCTGCCG
>NZ_JANMWY010000281.1:0-2410 GCF_031380695.1 Sphingomonas sp.
GATGCGGTCTTCGACCTCCTCCAGTCCCGACGACGTCCGCGCGACGAGGATGACATGCGCTCCCGCAGCAGCGAGCGCCTCGGCGGTGGCGGCACCGATGCCGCGACTGGCGCCGGTGACGAGCGCCAGCTTTCCCTCGAACGCCTTGGTCACGATGATCCGATCAGCGACTGGCGACCAGCGCGAGGCGGGGATGGCCGTCTTCGTTCATGTCGGTCAGGGTCGTTGGATAGTCGCCGGTGAAACAGGCGTCACAGCGCTGCGGCTGGCGCGCGTCACGAACGTCGCCCATGGCGCGATAAAGGCCGTCGATCGAAATGAAAGCGAGGCTGTCGGCATGGATATGCTCGGCCATCGCCGCGACGTCCATTTGTGCTGCGAGCAGCTTGGATCGCTCAGGCGTATCGACGCCATAAAAGCAGCTGTGGCGGGTCGGCGGCGAGGCGATGCGCATATGGACTTCGCTCGCGCCGGCATCGCGCATCATCTGGACGATCTTGAGGCTGGTCGTGCCGCGCACGATCGAATCGTCGATCAGGACGATCTTCTTGCCCTTGATCAGCGCCGAATTGGCGTTGTGCTTGAGCTTCACGCCGAGGTGGCGGACGCCGTCGCTCGGCTGGATGAAGGTCCGGCCGACATAGTGCGAGCGGATGATGCCGAGCTCGAACGGGATGCCCGACGCCTGCGAAAAGCCGATTGCGGCGGGAACACCGCTGTCGGGGACGGGGACGACGATGTCGGCCTCGACCGGCGCTTCGCGCGACAGTTCGGCACCGATATTCTTGCGCACTTCATAGACTGACGATCCGTCGACGATGCTGTCGGGGCGCGAGAAATAGACATGTTCGAAGATGCACGGACGCGGCCGCGCCGGCGCGAATGGACGATAGCTGCGCAGCCCGCCATCGTCGACCAGCACGAGCTCGCCCGGATCGATATCGCGCACATATTTCGCGCCGATGACGTCGAGCGCGACCGTCTCGGACGCGAAGATGACCGCATCGCCGAGCTTGCCCATGACCAGTGGCCGGATGCCGAGCGGATCGCGGCAGGCGACCAGACCCTGCTCGGTCAGTACGAGCAGCGAATAGGCCCCCTCGACCTGGCGCAGCGCGTCGATCAGCCGGTCGAGCGGCGTGCTGAACGATGAGGTCGCAGTGAGGTGGATGAATACCTCGGTGTCGCTGGTCGACTGGAAGATCGATCCGCGCCGGATCAGCGCGCGCTTGATCGTCATCGCGTTGGAGATGTTGCCGTTATGGGCGACCGCGAACCCGCCCTCGTTGAGGTCGGCATAGAGCGGCTGGACATTGCGCAGCGCGGTCTCGCCGGTAGTCGAATAGCGGACATGGCCGATCGCGGTGCGGCCGGTGAGCGGGCGCATGATCTCGTCGCGGTCGAAGTTGCCGCCGACCTGGCCCATCGCGCGGTGGGTGTGGAAATGCTTGCCGTCGAAGCTGCTGATCCCGGCCGCTTCCTGGCCGCGATGCTGCAGTGCGTGGAGGCCGAGCGCGACATAGCTGGCGGCGCCGTCGGCACCCCAGATGCCGAACACGCCGCACTCCTCGTGAAGTTTGTCGTCTTCGAACGGATTGGTCGTGAGCATAGGCCGGGCCGAGTCCTGCTGTCGCGAAGCCGTCATATAGGGAGGGGTTGCGGGTTTGTCGCCCTGTCCATTTGCGAAAGGCTTGAAGGGCGCGGGAAAGCAGGCGAGGGGAGGGGATGCGCCGCGTCCTGCCTTTGTTGATCCTGATCGCCGGTTGCTCGGCCAAGCCGGACGACTCCGGACCGCCGAGCGGCAGCTTCAGCGGCGGCGACCGCGACCGACTGTGCATCGCCCGCAGTGAGGCCGGCGTGCGGGCCGGGATCATTGCTTATGGCACCGGCGATTCGAACTGTTCGGTGGCGGGGACGCTGGCCCGGGCGGAGGCGGGATGGCAGCTCACGCCGCAGGGCGAAGGGGCGTGCAAGATTGTGCTGTCGATCGATGGCGCTGCGGTCGGCGTGACGGGCGTGTCGGCGTCGTGCGCCTATTATTGCGCGCCGGGGGCAACGCTCACCGGGAAGAAATTCAAGCGGGATGCGACGGCGGGCATTGTGAGCGATTTCGGCGGGGAGCCGGTTTGCTGAAATTCAACATTGCAATGACCTGACCCGGGCCAAAGTTCACCAAAGTTCACACGGTATCGGCTATGTTT
Source organism: Sphingomonas sp. (assembly GCF_031380695.1). Taxonomy (GTDB): domain Bacteria; phylum Pseudomonadota; class Alphaproteobacteria; order Sphingomonadales; family Sphingomonadaceae; genus Sphingomicrobium. Next base: position 2,202 of record NZ_JANMWY010000281.1, read on the forward strand.
GTCGACGCGCTCGTCCGGCGGAATCGACGCGGGATCAGCAATGAGAATCAGCCGAGTCCGAAGTCGCACGAGCGTGGGCCTGTAGGAAAGTTTTTTCGATACTGTCTGCTGTTGGGGGAAGGCGAGCGGCACTTCGCGGTGTGAACAGACCACAACCGATCAAGGGGCAGATGGGTGCGCGACCCCTATTATCCTGAGCGCGATCCAGC
>NZ_JANMWY010000303.1:0-6678 GCF_031380695.1 Sphingomonas sp.
TATGCGGTGGCGCTGGGCAAGCCGGTGGTGTCGACGCCTTATGTCCATGCGCGCGAGTTGCTGGGTGACGGCACCGGTGTGCTGGTCTCGCCGCGTGATCCCGCCGCGCTGGCCGCGGCGGTGGGCAAGCTGCTGGCCGACGACGACGCGCGGACGTCGATGGCGGCGCGGGCCTATGCCGCCGGGCGCGAGATGCTGTGGCCGCGGGCAATGGAGCGATCGGTCGCGCTGATCGAGGCGGCGCTGATCGAGGTGCCCCCAACGATCCGGCCCAAGCGCGGGCCGCGCGCGGTCTTGGTACCCGACCTGGCGGCCGTGCGGGCGATGAGCGATTCGACCGGTATGTTCCAGCACGGCCTGTTCTCGGTCCCCGACCGGACCCATGGCTATTGTATCGACGACAATGCGCGGGCGCTCATCCTGGTGTGCAAGGCGGCGGGTTCGGCGGGAGACGATCTTGGGCGAATGGCGACGGTCTATGCGGCGTTCATCCAGCATGGCTGGAACCCCGACCGGCGGCTGTTCCGCAACTTCATGAACTTCGACCGCAGCTGGTGCGAGGAGGTCGGGTCCGAGGACAGCAACGGGCGGACATTGTGGGCGCTGGGCGTCGCAGCGGCGCAAGGCCCGACGCGGCCGTTGCGCGACTGGGCAATGCATCTGTTCGATCATAGCGCGATCCTGGCCGAGGGGCTGGGTTCGCCGCGCGCGCAGGCGTTTGCGGCCCTGGGCGCGGCGGAAGTCTTGGCGACGTGCGGCGCACACGGCCGGGCGCGGGAGATGCTGGCGAGCAGCGGCGCGCGGCTGGCCGACCTGCTGGCCATGAGCCGGGGGCTAGGCTGGACCTGGTTCGAAGAGGTTCTGGCGTATGACAATGCGCGCCTGCCCGAGGCATTGATCCGCGCCGGGCTGGCGCTGAGCCGGGCGGAGTGGGTCGCAAGCGGACTTGAGGCGCTCGACTGGCTGATCGAGGCGCAAACCGGCAACACGGGCAGTTTCCAGCCGGTCGGGACCGACAGTTTCGGCCGTCGGCGCGAAAAGCCGTTGCCGTTCGACCAGCAGCCGGTGGAAGCACAGGCCACGATCGACGCGTGCCGCGCGGCCTATGACGCGACCGGCGACGAGCGCTGGATCGAGATTGCGACCTGGGCCTATGGCTGGTTCACGGGCGACAATCTGCTCGGCGTCCCGCTCGCCAGCCGGCAGGACGGCGGTTGCCACGACGGGCTGATGCCGCATGGGCTGAACCGCAACCAGGGAGCGGAATCGATCCTGGCGCTGCAACTCGCAAATGTCGCCATTTCGGCCCTTCTCACCGGCGAGCGCGCCGCTACAAGAGCGCGCGGCGCAACGTGACGAAGGCCTGCTGATCCGCAGGCCGTGAGAGACGCCGGGGGGCGAATGCTAGACAATTATAATCACCCGCTCCGGCTGAGCGCCGATCCGTCGCGAGTGGTGGTTCGCCCCTTTCACCTGGCCTGGCAGGGCAATGGCGCGGAGCCGGGGCGCGCCCAGCGGCTGGTCCAGGCGGTGCTCGACATCAGCATGGCCGAGGCGCGGCGCCAGCTGAAATCGGTGCTGGTCGATTTCGAGGCGCGCCACTGGCAGACGCGGCGGGTGTTCATGACCCGCTACGAGCAGATCGTGAATGTGCTCGCGCTCGACCTGCCCGACATCGGCGACGAGAAGCGCCAGCTGATCGGGGCCTATTTCTGCCACGAATATAGCTATGCCGCGGCGGCGCTGATGAACCCGAGCGTCGTACCGCATCCCGACCAGTCGGGGCTGAAGCCGGGATCGACCCGCATCCTGATGTCGCTGCGCGCGGTCGGCGAGGGGCATATCAGCTCGATCGCCTTTCGCGAGGGGCTGATCGGCGGCAGCAGCGACCTTGAGCTGGCACCCGAACCGCCGTTCGCGACCGCGACCGACGCCCCCGACACCGATGGCGTTTACGAGGACGGCGCAGTCAGGGTGTTCCGCAACCCCGACAGCACGCTGTCGGGCACGGTCATCTTCCCGATCACGCCGGCGCAGAAGAACGGCCTGGAAGACTTGCGCATCACCCATTTCACGCACGACGACGGCGCGCAGGAGTATATCGGGACGTACACCGCTTATTCGGGGCGCGAGATCCAGTCGGAGCTGATGCGGACGACCGACTTTCGCGCCATCGACCTCGTGCCGATGCGCGGCGCGGCGGCGCGCAACAAGGGCATGGCGCTGTTCCCGCGCAAGATCGGCGGGCGCTATATGATGATCGGGCGGCAGGACGGCCAAAACCTCTTTCTACTGACGTCCGACGAGATCGACCGGTGGGAGGATGGCGAGCTGTTGTTGCGCCCGGTCTATCCGTGGGAGTTCGTCCAGATCGGTAATTGCGGGCCGCCGATCGAGCTCGACGAGGGCTGGCTGTTGTTGACGCATGGCGTGGGGGCGATGCGCAAATATGCCATCGGCGCGGTGCTGCTCGACAAGGCCGACCCGAGCAAGGTGCTCGGGCGAACCAGGCAGCCGGTGCTGGCCGCCAAGGACCAGGACCGCGAGGGGTACGTCCCCAACGTGGTCTATACCTGCGGCGCGATGCGGCAGGGGGACCATCTGTTCATGCCCTACGGGGTGGCCGACAGCTCGGTCGCGTTCGCGTTCGTGCCGATCAAGGATTTGCTGGAGCGGATGGGGTAGGGGGCGGCGAAGGCGGGCTAGAGCCAGTTGCAAACATTCAGCCGGCCATTCAATCGAGCATGTAGCCAATGTCGGATGCGGCTGTCGGATAGGCAAACATGGTGTTGCGGAGGGCTTTAGCCGTTAGTCCGTTCCGTATCGCCAAGGCGAACAAATTTATTACCTCGTCCGCACCCGGCCCGACGAGATGCGCACCGAGGATCAGGTCGGAATCCTTTTCCACCAGCACTTTGTAGCCATAGATCGCTTCGTTGAGACGCCGGGCCGTAAACCAATTGGGGACAGAGGCAGCGTTTATCTTGAAGTGACGTTCTTTCGCACGGGCCTCGGCTTCGCTGAGCCCGACCGCAGCGATTGGCGGCACCGTAAACGCGACGCTCGGCACGCCGTTGTAGTCAGGGCGAGCATTCGCATCGTCGAGCATATTTGCGGTGACGACCCTCGCGTCGTGGCTCGACACTGGCGTCAACGGCGGTCCGCTTCGGGCTGCGTCGCCGGCCGCATAGACGCGCGGATTCGACACGCTTTGCAGACCAGGGGTTAGTTTGAGACGACCCTCATCGACGGCAACATCGCCTGCCGCAAGGTCGAGGGCGGCGAGGTCGGGCGCACGGCCTGCGGCGTGGACGACCATTTCCGCAGTGACGGCAATTTGCGTGCCTCCCGGGGATGTCGCGGTTACCGTTAGTCCGTTTGTGATAAGCTTGATGCTGTCGGCCGTCACTCCGGTGTGGACCGTAATTCCGAGCGCATCGAACGACGGCATCAGCCAGCCAACTACATCGCCGTCAAACGGCGGCAACAGGCGTGTACCACGTTGCAGGATCGTGACTTGCGATCCGGCTCTTGCGGCGAGGTGCGAAAACTCGGCCGCGATGTAACCGCCTCCAATCAGCACGATGCGGCGCGGCAAGGATTTCGCTTCCAGGAAATCGTCGCTGGTGGAAACCAAGTCCTCGCCGGCTATGCCCAGCGGAACGGGGCTCGCGCCCGTAGCAATGAGAATATTACGACCGACAAGCACGCACTCGTTGACCGCAATCCTGTCCGGGGCAGTGAATCGGGCGAGCCCCTGAAAGGCGTCCACCCCAAGGTCGGCATAATGCTTGGCCTGTCTTGCCGGTATCGGGTCGGTAAAGCTTTGTTTAAACGCCATCAGTGCTGGCCATTCGATACGCAAGGCACCGCTAATGCCGTGGGAGTGCATGCGGTGCGCGGCATCCACTGCTTCCTCGCCACTAACCAACATCTTTTTGGGGTCGCAGCCGCGCAGCGCGCAGGTTCCCCCGAACGGGCGGTGATCAATCACGGCAATGCGCCAGCCTCTGGCGTGAACGCGAGCAATTGCAACCTGAGCGGCGGTGCCCGAGCCGATCACGATCAGATCGTAAGGCTTGCTCATACTGACCCCCATGCGGTGCGGATCAACAACAAGAGTCCCCCGTGGCATCAGCTTGTATCGGTGGACACGGCACGCTGCCATAGGAACAGAAGACGCAGCAATGGCCTTTCTTCGGACGAAGTATGGCGCCGCAACCGGTGCAGTCGTAGAAAAACTGGCAGGCGTCGGTCGGCATGGTTTCGGTCGCCGAGTGCCCGCACTGCGGACAGGTTATGGTCGATTGGAGGATCACCGCTGCGTCAGACATAGAGATAGCCCGCGATCAGTAGCACCACGCCGATAAGCAGGCCGACGAGCGTGAGCATCCGCACTGCCGGTCGCGTGCAAACCCCATCTGGGCCGCATGTCGCCGCGTGGCGTTGTTGCCGCCAGAGGAAGACAGCCCCTCCGGCGAGAGCCAGCGCAGCAAACACCAGAAGTAGGTCACGATTTGGCTCGGCGAAAGACGCGACCACTCCCAACCACGCGGTACCGACGCCCAGGCTGATCATCAGGAGCGGGAGTGCGCAGCAGGCAGCGACGCCGAACGCCGCAGTGAGGCCGCCGAGCGTCAGGAGCGCCGCACTGGATGTCTTGGGCGGCGGTGCCGGCGGACTAGTATCGCCTTGTGAAAATTCGGGCATCATGTCTCCTTGAGATTGCTCGACTGACGTCTTACCGTCTGTAGCCGCTACAGACTCAAGTAGTTTTTTCGCAGAAAGCTAAGCCGATGCCTCCGCCGTCCTTTACCATCGGCCAGTTGGCCCAGCGCACCGGAGCGAATATCGAGACCATTCGCTATTATGAGCGGATCGGCTTGCTGCCCGTGGCGCTTCGGCAAGGCCGATACCGTTCCTATAGTGTGACAGATGTCGCGAGACTTGGCTTCGTTCGGCGGTCGCGCGAGCTGGGCTTCTCAATCAAGGAGGTGCGCACCTTGCTCGACCTCTCGTCAGGCGGGCACGAGCGTTGCGCCGAAGCGCGCGACCTCGCCGCCGTCCACCTGAGAAACGTGCAGTCCCGCCTCGCCGATCTCCGTCGCATGGAGCGCGTGCTAGCAACAACCGTGAAAGCCTGCGATGCGGGAACCGACGCAGGATGCCCGCTCATCGACGCGTTGGCTGGCACCCTGACGGTCAAATAGCGTCGGCCTCCGCGTTCCACCAATTTTCGCCGTTCAGATTGAAATTGCGGCCGTCACCAATGAAGTACGCTACTCCGAAAGCGAGCGCAGGCACCGCTACAGCAGGGGTGCGTTTCGCAGCGAGCCGGACCGACGCGCGACTTGCGCGCCTGCGCAGAAACTTCTCGCGGCACTAAACGCAACGGGAGGAGCAGAATCGAGCAGTCCGGTTCAGGCAACCGCCGCGTAGCGCTCGTCCGGCAGGAGGATTTCCGGCAGGCATTTGAACCCCGGGCGCGCGAAGAGATAGCCCTGGATATAGCGCACCCCGATCGCTCGCAGCGCGTCATGTTCCGCCTTGGTTTCAATGCCCTCGGCAATGATCGTGATGCCGAGCGAATCCGCTATCCGGATCACCCCCTCGACAATCATCCGGCGCGGCAGGCTGGTCTCAATTCCGCGTACCAGTTCCATGTCGAGCTTGATGTAGTCGGTCTGAAACTTGGCGAGCAGCCCGAGCCCGGCGTGTCCCGCGCCGAAGTCGTCGATAGCGGTCGCGAAACCCATTTTCCGGTAGGACTCGACAATGTTCTTGACGTGATCGGTGTCGGTCATTTCCTCATTCTCGGTGAACTCGAAGATCAACCGCTCGATGGGAAAACTGGTTGCGCGCGCGGTCTTGAGCGTCAGCTGGATGCAGGCAGCAGGCGAGTAAACGGCGTTGGGAAGGAAGTTGATGGAGAGCCGGGCGTCCGTCGCGAGAATGCCCGCCGCAACCGCCCCTTCGATTGCCGCTACCCGGCACCTTTGATCGAAGGCGTACCGGTTCTCGGGCGTAACCCGGGAAAGCACTTCATCCGCGCCTTCGCCGTTGCTGCCGCGAACCAAAGCCTCGAACGCGAAGGTGCGTCCTGTTTGAATATCGACGATTGGTTGAAACGCCATCGCAATGTCGAAATCATGGTCCTGCGACCGACAACCCTGACACCCGCGCTGCATGCTCGTTCCTTCTCGGTCCCTCGACGCTAGCGGCAAAATACTAATGGCCTGTAAAATAGCGAAGCGTGCGGGTGCTTTCGCTGTGCGCCGACCGGCGTGAAGCGTCGGGGATGATCAGGTTTTGCGCCTAGTGTGCAAATGGCTTTCCTTCCTCACGGCCGGGTATTCCGCCGCGAGCCGAATGATCGCAGCTACCGGCCGAGACTGCGGGGAGAAGACATGGTCCACGCTTCGGCAGCGAATAAGGGCTCAGTTAGTTTCTCGCGGGCGAGTGAAGTTATCGATGATATTCTTCATTGCACTAACAGGAACAGGAGGATGTTTGGCGTTTTCAACATCGCAGAAGCGTAGATCGTCAATCTCGACGTCGGCCAGATCCGCTTTTATTCTTGCGGTATCCCAACTGGTCAAGAATGAGCGGTACGGCTTCTGGGTCGCCGGGTTGGCGATAAGGTAGGGGCAATCATCCCACCGCGGCAAAGTGCTGATC